>JAEUSQ010000046.1 GCA_016788705.1 Bacteroidetes Order II. bacterium | reverse complement strand
ATAATAGTCAACAACGTCGTCAGCAACGGATGCAACGATTCGGGTATGTTCGATAAGTCGATATGAGGTAATTGATCGGGCATGATTCAAATTTAATACAACAGGCATGACAAATGTCTGTCATAGACCTCCTAAATAGTTGCTTTTATTTTTTGATTAAAACTGTTGATGGTCTTGAATAGTAGTAAAACAATGTAAAATGTAAATGTGATAGATTTTCAAAGCCTGCATGTTTTTTTGTTATTATTCTACTTGCACTTGTGCCAAAAAAGCCGTAATCTTGCACGTTGTAAGCATGTAAACGCTTTCGCAAACCCCAACTGAAACCCCAATTCTCATTCATCAAACATAGGAAGTAAAAATGAAAAAACTTCTACTCATGCTGGTGATGGGTGCTTTCCTGATTCCATTGACTGCCCAAGCGCAGACCCCATGGACACAGGCAGGTGCCTTTCCATCAGCAACTTTTAGCCCCACCACCAATCCTAAGACAAACTGGGATGGTCATGGTGTTGCGGTGGATCCGGACGGCAAGATTTGGTACCAACCTTATTACGCAACGGATAGTACCAATGTAAACTGGCAAGCCAAAAAGGTGGCCACTCGTGTAATCTATGTGTTTAATCCGGATGGTACACAAGCGTCTTTTTCACCCATTAAGTACATCCCGTTGCCCGGTGGCAAACGCGATACCTTGGGAGGCGTTACCATCAAAACAGCCGCTGGTGCCAAGTCTTTTGACCCGAATACCGGTCGGGGATTGCGCCTTGCACAAGATGGGCATATCTTGGTTTCGCAGTTCAACATCCTTTACAAACTGAACTACAAGACAGGTGAAGGGATGAACAAAGCAGTGGTTAACTCGTCTGGTCAATCTATTGCCGCAGCAGCAGTTGATAATGCGGGGAATATTCTGGTTGCCACCGTTGCTCCTGGTGTAGAGCCGATGAAAATGTACGACAAAGATTTTAACTTTATTGGCAACGTCATCGAAAAAAGTAAAATCAGAGGATACTCCCGCTCGTTTTTACTATCTCCGGATGGGAATACGATTTATTGGACGGGCTATGATAAGTCTGGGGTAATGGTTTATAAACGTGCGGATGAGTTTTCTCCCTATGATTCTACGGGTATCGTACTTGCAGGATTTTCTTCTGAGTCACTGACGTTCCATCCGGTAACCGGGCATTTATGGGCCAGTGCGGGGTCTTCCACCGATGCCCCGAATCGTTATCCCGGTGTTAAAACTATGTGGAAGCGCCGTACTTGGTACTCTTTTAATCCTGCAACCCTCACGCCTAAAGACCTTACGGATGCTGAGACGGCGATCGAAAGCCTGACTTGGAAGCCGAGTGTAGAAGCAGACACTTTGGGTCGTCCACGGGGCATTGGCTTCTCTCCGGACGGTAAAATAGCCTATGCAACCGTTTTTGCTGCGGGTTCTACGGCTGGTGTGATCAATCCTACCCTTCAAAAATTTACGGCTGCTGCCGCTTCTTCGGGCAGGATGATCACCTTGATGGTAAACATGGCTTCTACGCGGGATACCGTTGGGGTGAAGCGTATGATCCAAGTGCGTGGGGATAACGGTGGTCCCTTGCCAGATGGCAACAACATTACATGGAACGATGCAACCACGCTGAAGCCTGTAAACGTGGGTGGTGACTACTGGAAAATCCAGTTCAAAGCCAATCCAGACAAAGACCTGAAGTATAAATTCTGGGGTGCAGGCGATGGCCTTGGCGACGGTTGGGAAAATGGTAGCGACCATGCGGTTGCCGCTGGTACGGGCGATGTAGATCGCGGCGTACACTTCTTTAACCGCACCGGGGGCGATAAAGCCTACGACTGGAAGCCATTCCGTCAGGTGGGTACAGACTCGGTGGCCGTTCTGTTCCGTGTTTATATGAACACCAAAGAAGCCGGAACGGCGGGCTACGACCGTACCAAAAACCCTGTGGTGGGTGTTCGTGGGGATGGCGCTCCGGGTGGCGTTGTGGATTGGGGTAGCACGAAAGTGAAACTGAAACCAGAAAGCGCCAACCAAAGCGAAACAGGCTACCATATCTACTCGGGTATTGGGGTCTATCACAAGTCCGAAACAGGTAAAGTTCAATGCTTTAAATATTTTGTTGAACCAAGTGGCTGGGATGGAACAGGGGGCAAAGGTGGTTGCCCGTCGGATGCTGATAACCGCTGGTTCAAAATCCCAACCAAAGACTCCACCCTCCATTGGGTGAAGTTCCAGAACGGAACCGATGCACCAAACGCAACCAGAGACAAACACAACGTGGTATTCTCGGTAAACCTTGCGCCATTGGAAGCCATTGGTATCTTTGACCGGACTCGTGGGGACTCCCTCCAAGTACGGGGCGACTTCAACGGCTGGGGTTGTTCAAAAACCAATTTCGACCGTTGCTTGTTAGACAAAGTACCTGGTGGTGCAATTTATGAGTTGACAGCCCTTTTAGAGAACTTTGGTGGTACCGAGATGAACTATAAGTACTACTTGGACTTCAACAATGCTGAGTTTGAGAAGAAATTTGCTTGGACACCCAATGGCTGGGAAGAGCCACTCTCTACAACGGGATCTAACCGGAAGTTTAATTTTGCAGCCGGAACCGCAGATCAAACATTGGAGCAAGCCCGCTTCAATGACATTCAGTCCAAAAACATTATGCCAGCTGGAACCACCGTGAATGTGAAATTTACGGTAGATATGCGTCCTGCCTTAACCGCAGATCGCACCTTCAATCCGGCTTCCGATTCGGTGTATGTGGATCTGACGGGCGACCCAATCTGGGCCTTAACACAAGGATTTGCGCCTCAGAAAGGAACGGATGGCAAGCCTAATGGCAATGCTGACTTTAACTACAAAGTATTCCTTACCGATGCAAACAATGATATGGTCTATGAAGGCACGGTTGCCGTAAAAGGTCCTATCTATGGATCCTTGCAATATCGCTATGCCTTTGGTACCAAAGCATCTGGTACTTATCTCGAAGAAGGTGGAACCACTGCTGGTATTGGCCGCCGTCGTACCCGTTATATCCAATGTACCTGGACGACCAAAGGCACTTGTGCCTCTTGGCCTGCAACGTTTACGCTGGCTTCCGAAACCTTCCAGCCTAAGGGCAATCTTCCTTATGAGCAAAACGTAGTGGCTGTAGAACCCGTAGAGTCTTCGCAATTGCCAACGGCCTTTACGCTCACGCAAAACTACCCGAACCCATTTAACCCATCCACCAGCTTCGAATATACCTTGGCCAAAGACAGCCACGTAAAGGTTCAAGTATTTGATCTGACCGGACGTTTGATTCAAACGCTCGTAGATGGTTTCCAAACGCAAAATACCTATCGTGTAACGTTCGATGCCAGCACCCTTGCTTCCGGTACGTATCTGTATCGTATGCAAGTAGGCAACAACATTATCACGCGCAAGATGACGTTTGTGAAATAAGCTAAACAGCCTATTATAAGCAAAAGGGGTTGTGCCAAACGGTGCAACCCCTTGTTTTTTATATTGTTACGTTTGTGTAGCTCTTGGAATATCCGCTTATTTTCCTACTTTCAACCGGTCTGCAAGCGACTCAGGCAGGCCCTCTTCTATAATTCTGGCGGCTGCGCCTTCCACATTGTACGGAACCCTAACGAGTTTGTACAAGAGGGAGTCCGTATCAAAAACACCAAATCCAAGTCTTGGATTGTTGTCGCGTGGTTGGCCTACGCTGCCGACATTAATCATGTATCGGTTGCCCGGACGCACACGGGTCACGCCTAATTTATCTGCCATAATGGCTGGTAGATGGGTATGACCGATAAAGCAAAAATCGGTTTTGAAGTGCTCGAATTGTTCCACCGTCCCAAAAAACGATTCCAAACGGGTGTATAAGTGTGGATTCATAGGCGAGGCGTGGACGATTGTAAAATTATGGGCCTCCACCATGTACGGTAAACTACGAAGATATTCTAATTGGTGATCGTTGAGTTTTTCGCGGTTGTGTTTTGCCGCAACCTGTCCGGATTGGGGCAGCACATCTAATCCGCGCCCAAAAACAATGGCCTCGTCGTGGTTGCCCATAACAGAAGCCGTACAATAACGCATCACCAAATCCACACATGGGCCAGGGTCGGCGCCGTACCCCACGATGTCGCCGAGGCAATACACCTCTTCCACGCCTTCTTTTTCTGCGGATTCTAAAGCTTTATAGAGGCCATGAAGATTGGCGTGTATATCCGAAATAAGGGCAATTTTCATAATGTAATTGAGTCAAGACGGTTTGGGATGCTTAACATAGGGCTGTTAATATAATTCGTTTTTAAACGGACAAAGCAAATGCGCTGATAATCTTTGAAGATTTGAAGCCAACTTCGCTATTCATAAGCCTTTGAAATGATGTACACACCCAATTTGATATTCCGTAACCTGACAATTTTAGATCCTTTAACCGGAGAAATCTTTGGTGAAGATTTGTTGATTCAAAATGGTCTTATTGCCGCACAGGGTTCTCATCTATCCGTTCCCGACGGGACACCCGAATATGATGGAACGGGTAAAATGGCCTCGATTGGTTGGATGGACATGCATGTTCACCTGCGCGAGCCGGGGTTTGAACACAAAGAGACCATCGAAACAGGTTGTCGGGCAGCTGCTTTTGGTGGTTTTACGGCGGTTGCTTGTATGCCCAACACCAATCCCCCCATTCATACTGCGGATGTGGTGTCTTTCATTATCGAAAAGGGTCGGAAAACGCCTGTTGATGTACACCCCATTGCCTGTGTTTCTAAAGAGCGGGCAGGAAAAGAATTGGCGGAATTGGCGGAACTCAAGGAAAATGGTGCGGTGGCATTCAGCGACGACGGTGCGCCCGTACAACATGGTGGTCTAATGCGGACAGCCTTGGAATATGGCGCTATGATTGATGCACCGATTATCAACCATATGGAAGACCTAACGATCAATCCGCATGGTCAAATGAATGAAGGGTTTGTTTCAACACGCTTGGGGCTAGCGGGTATTCCCGGCCTGGCGGAAGAGGTGATGATTGCACGGGATATTTTATTGGCGGAATTTACGGGCGGACATGTTCATGTAGCCCATATTTCTACGGCTCGGGGCGTGGAGTTGGTACGTGAAGGCAAATCCAAAGGCATTTCGGTTACTGCTGAGGTCTGTACCCATCATTTTGCACTAACCGACGAGGAAGTGGAAAAGCGCAACTATGATACCAATACCAAAATGCACCCGCCCCTCCGCACACAAAAGGATATCCACGCCATACTAGAAGGGTTAAAGGATGGTACCATTGATGTGATTTGTACCGATCATGCGCCACATGCTCATTTTGAAAAGGAAGTGGAGTTCATTGCCGCACCTTTTGGGATTTTGGGTCTTGAAACCGCTTGGGGTCTTATTGGCCGCGAATTGTTGGCTGGTAACGTCCTTTCGGTACAAGAGGCTGTCTATAAAATCACGGTTGCACCCCGCAAAATTCTCCGTCTGCCTGTTCCTGCGTTGGAGGTTGGGTCTGCGGCAAACCTCACCATTTTTGATACCACCACGCAGTGGACGTTTGAATCCCGCCATATTCATAGCAAGAGTATCAACACGCCCTTTGTGGGTGCGGCCATGACGGGAAAAGTCTGGGGGATTTATAACCGAGGGCAATGGGTTCCGGCAATGGTTTAGGCGTTAATAGGGCATCGCGGAAACAACAAAGGGGATGTGACACGTGGTTACATCCCCTCATTTTTGGCGATAGCTTGCTCAATGTACCGAGCCTGCGCTAAGAGCTGTAACGACCGTCACTGCAATGATGAGCAGGTTGATGTAAATAAACAAGACGGCTGAATATTTAAAAAAGTCCTCTATCCATTCTCGATCGCCTATGGAAGCCAGTACGGTAACCCATTTGGATTCCTTTGGCAAAATTCGGAAGGAGACCAAACGATTAAATAGCCTAAAAAACCACTGTCCCACCAAGGCCAGCAAAAGGGGAACCCCCAAGACCGTGAAATAGAAAAACATAAATGGACTTAGCAGCAAGAGGCCAAAAATGAGAATTAGTTTTTTGCCAAAAGTAAGGCTCCTAAATCCTTGCCAAACCGAGGGATATGGTTGAGCGGGTGTTTCCTTTTCATAAACATTATAGAACGCCAAGAAACCATATACCACCAACCCAAGCCACAATAAAATGACGACGGCATTGGCCCAAGCAAAATTTCCGGCCCAAAGAACCACGCCCAGCAATAAAATCAGAAAGAGGAACAGAACGCTATGAAAGTGAACCGCAAAAATAAGGTGTTCGTAATAAAAACGCCCTCGGTAGAAATATACCAATTTGAGTAAAAGTGCAAATAAGGGCATCATAAAAAACATTGCATACGAAAGTTGCTTAATGGCCGCATGGGCCAAATCTTTTGGTTTTTTCTTGGCCTCATGCCACCGGATTTGTGTTTTTAAAGCAAATCGGTGGAGTGCATCTGGATTAAGTCCTTTCGTTTGTAAGAAGGTATTAAGTTCTTCGTTAGACGATTTTAATAGTTTTCGGGCTTTTTCGGCGGATATTCTTTTCCCAGAGGTTAAAGGAATGGTCACAGAATCTGCTTCCACCACAATGCCTTGCGCGGCCAAAACCTTGTTTTCACGTGCTTTGCCCAACATCCGGACAAATCGGTGGTGTGTAGAATCGGTTTGTGCCACAATTTTGGAGCGGGTCGTGTCTGGCAATGCCAAAAAATCCAAAGAATCGGGTGTCCATATATCTGAAATAAAACCATATTCTTTCTGTGCCAATTCCGTTAGGTGTGATTGATCTGCTGGAAGGAGTGCAACAGCATGGGTTTTGACTTCGTGCAGGGTATTAAATAAATTTTGGCGGTTCTTTTTGGGTAATGGTCCTGTTTTCTCCTTGATTTTATCCACATATTCCTGAAGCCTACTTTGTGAATGCGAGTCTAAAGAACTCTCGGTTTGCTCCACAATACGGTCTGCAAAAAGTGTAGAGAGCAAGAAAAACACAAAAGCGATAAAGACATACATCCGAAAGGGCGGAATATGATAAGCACGTTTACCTTGGATAAAATCTAATGTTACCTCGCCCGGCTTGGTCATAATAGACTTTAGCGAGTGCCATAATTTGGTATCAAAATGCAGGGTGTTTTCCAATAATTCCAGGATCAGGTGACCAGCGGGAAGGTGTAGATCATGGTTCTCTTGCCCGCAATGGGGGCAAAAATTGGCGTGTTCAACATTGGTTCCACAGTTTGGACAATACTGAAACTTTTTTTTGTGCGACATGCGGATATAGGGTTAGGGCTGTAAAATACGCAACCGTTTAAAAAAAACACATTCAACCTTGTTTAGACCCCTGGCATCAGGACATATACGTTAGGATGCGGTCTAAAGTAGTTACCAAATAGTCTGCGTTGGCTTCATTAAAGCACATGGGAGGTTTTATTTTGAGGATGTTGTAATAATCACCAGTTGGATAGATGATAATTCCATGCTGACGCATGCGTTCAGAGATCCACATGGCCTCGTGGGTTGCGGGTTTGCGCGAGGATTTGTCCTGAACAAGGTCCACCCCCAAATAGAACCCATGCCCATAGATAGCCCCAATTTTTTCATGTTTGTCTATTAAGTTAGATAGGCGGTTTTTTAAGTATTGGCCTACCCGATCCGCATTTTGTTGCAGACCTTCTTCTTCCAAAACATCTAACACAGCATGGCCTATCTCGCAAGAAACCGGATTTCCTGCGAAGGTATTAAAATAGGTGTATTGGCGCTTGTAGGCTTCGGCAATTTCGGGTGTGGTGACAACTGCCGAGAGGGGGTGGCCATTGCCTATTGGCTTGCCAAGGGTTACGATATCCGGTAAAACCCCTTCTTTCTCGAAGCCCCAAAAATGTGTTCCCATACGTCCAAATCCAATCTGAACTTCATCGGCAATACAAACACCGCCCGCTTCATGTACAATTTTATAAACTTCCTGCAAGTATCCGGTGGGCATTTCTACACCACCGCCCGATCCAAGCAGCGACTCTGAAATAAAACCAGCCAAACCATGTCCGTTGGATTGTAGGTGCGCTAATTTATCGTGGGCATCTTGTGCATATTTTAGGGCAAGGTTGGTTTCTCCTATCCGAAAACGACCTCGGTAGGTATTGGGCTGTATAAGCGGATGTGTAAACGGTCGCAAAGACTTTGCTGCCGTTGGATTGTCTAAAAGGCAAGTGCTAATCTCATCAACGGCGGTGGTATTGCCATGATATTCGCCATCAATAACCAACATGTCTTTACGCTCGGTATAAGCCCGCGCCAAGCGTAGGGCCAAATCGTTCGCCTCGCTCCCGGTGCATACAAAAAATACCACACGAAGGGGCTCGGGGAAATAGCCCAACAACCGTTCGGCGTATTCCACAATGTTTGGATATAAAAACCGTGCATTGGTATTGAGCCGCTTAAGTTGCCGCGTTGCCGCCTCCCACACTTTCGGATGGCTATGGCCTATGTGTGCCACATTGTTTATGGCATCTAAATACACCTGCCCGTCGTCTCCAATCAGGTACTGCTTCCATCCACGAACCAAGTTCATGGGTCGTTCATAATAGTACTCTTGGGCTTGCTGTATGGACTTGCGCCGACGAACAGCCAAGTCATCCTGACGAGACCTTTCTATTTGGGCAAGGGGTTGCTGAAACAAAAAGCCAGGATCCCACACCCGATGCGCGTATAAGGCTTTTTCGCTGTTTTTGACGCGAAAAGGTGGGTTGACGTCTAACCCCAGTTGAAACTGAAAGGGGCGGTCGGAGGAACTCAGGCCCAAAACTTGCCCTTTCTCCACAGGCCCGTTTTTTAGTGTAGATACCACGCCCCGATACACCGCGTGAAACGTCGTTCCATTCTGAGCATTGAGCAGAACCGAAAACCCTTCTTCTGTTGTGGTAACATAACCGTTATCAATGGCATATACAGGCAATGGCGTAGGGGTGAAGACGGATATTCCAAGAGCGGTGTATCCTTCATCATGGGTCGGGTTGTCTGCGGAGGTTACCTGTATCTGGGCTTCTCCAAACCGCGAAAGGCCACATGAATCAGGATCAAGCAACGGGGTAGGAACGTCCTTTAGCCAAGCGCCTTCATCAAAAAGATCAGATGTTGGACTGAAATCGAGGATTTTATAAGGGGTTGGGCAAAGAAGGGGTGGATGAAGGGGGGCGGTGCTGTTTATCAAATCCGTAAAGAAGGCGTTTGGGGCAGAAAAACCACACACCACCCGAAAGGGTGCTACCAAATGCCCCATTGGGAGGGCCGTCAACGCCTCGAAGGCTGCGCGGTCTGCAAATGCTTGTTTGCGAACATACGCATTGTTGGGTTCTAAGGTGAGTTGCCGGGCAGAAGCACATACAATGGCACACGAACGCATGGCCAAAAGTGCAGGCAAGACCGAAATCTCAGATTCCGATAGCGGAAAAACCGCATGAAACGCTTTTACTACCGTTAGGGCGTCTTCAATGGGCGATGGGCTACCTGTCATGACGCTTTCCAATAACATGACTGCCAGCTCGCCTACTGTCCAAGAGTGGCAAACATCGCCAAAGTCTATCAAACCGTTAATGTGGTTTCCGGTATCGTCCACGAGCAGGTTATAACGGGTAATGTCGCCATGGATAATACTTTGTCTCAAGACCGGCGCATGGGTTTGCACTTCGGCATTAGCCCAGGTTATAATCGCTTCGATGCTGGCACGCAAAGAAGGATCTTCCACAAAACCGACCCATGTTTTTACCAGTTCTACCGCCAATTGTAAATCCCATTGTATAGGACGATGGGCGGCAGGATGCGAAAAATCGTGTAATGCGTGTGTAATCGTGCCCGCAAAATGGCCCATTTCGTGTAATAAACCAACCGATCGAAAGGGCACATCGGACAACATCTGACCCGGCAAAAAAGACACAAGGCGCCACCAATGCCCTTCCGCTTGTACCATTTCTACCCTAAATCTCGTTGGGATGGGTCTGGGGAGCGGCAACGTAGGGGTTTGTATCTGGAGATGGTCCAATATCCGGGTCTGTAAATCCAACCATTCGTGGGGTGTGGCTGCATTCGCAATTTTTAGTACATACCGTGCTCCGTCTTCGCAACGGACCAAAAAGTTTTGATCCTGATAACTGTCTAGTGGTTTTAAGTTTCCGGAAATATCCCAATATAGGGCTAATATTTCCAACGCTTTTTGTGTCGAAAACTGTGGGCAGGCTTCTAAGGTGCTTTCAAACATACAGGTTTTTTACGTTCAAATCTGGTGGCGAAATGGAGATAAGACCGAAGGCAAGATACAAAGAATTACGGAATGGGGATGCTTGTTTTTGTGGGCGAGGCCCGTTTTGATGACTTGAAATCCATAAGGATGCCCCTAAAACGAGGTGTTTTTTTGACAAAACGTTGAAAATTGCTTTTAGAAATCATTTTTTCGTACAAATGGATTCAGGGTCGCATCATAGGGGTGGCTTTTGTCCTTCACTAAGGCGCCGTAAAATAATTCGGATACCCTTCGTTCCCAAACAAAACAGGAATAAGGGAATGGTACATTTATGAGGAATATGCCAACCTGAATTGCGTCCGTCACGTAGAAGCGGGAATCGTTGTATATTTTATCCTTCTTGCAACTTTAAGGTTTCATGCGCTATACGCTGGGTTCTCTTTTTTTGGTCAGTTTACTTTCGGTACATTTGGCGGCACAGCCGGATCCTTATGTGTCGGGAGGGGAATTGTTACCCGAACAGGCGGCTTATGATGTGGGGTATTATGATCTCACATTGCAGATAGATCCGAAAAAAGAAGCAATTAAAGGCACATTGACAGTTAAAGCCCTCATACTCTCTCCCCTTCGCCATTTCGTGCTCGACCTAGATCCCCGCTTAACTGTTCGCCGGATTGTAGAAACGACCACATCGGGAGTAGAACCGCGCTCGGTGATCCGAAAAGGGGGGCAACTTTGGATTCAATTGGGAGCGGAGCGAAAAATTGGTGAACTGGTCGAACTCAGCATTCAGTATGGAGGCATACCCCGTGTGGCCCCGATACCGCCTTGGGCGGGTGGGTTTACGTGGTCTCGTACTCGTGATAACCGCTATTGGGTTGCGACCAGTTGTCAGACAGAAGGCGCCGATGTCTGGTGGCCCGTAAAAGACCATCCATCTGACAAACCCGACTCTATGGCCATGCGGTTTACCGTCCCACGTGGATATTGGGCGGTGTCAAATGGTAAATTAGTGTCTCGTACCAAAAATCTGGATAAGACCGATACATTTTTATGGAAAACCTCAGTTCCGATTAGTCCATATAATGTCACCTTGAATATGGCCCCTTATATTCGGCTAGAACAACCTTACAAAGACATTGAAGGAACAGAATACCCGCTTCAATATTGGGTTTTACCGGAAAATGTAGAAAAGGGCAGGACATTATTGGTGGAAGCGGCTAAACAGTTGGCCTTTTTAGAAAAGACATTAGGGCCATATCCATTTAAAAAAGAAAAATTTGGGATTGTAGAAGTACCCTTTTTGGGGATGGAGCATCAGACGGTCATTGCATATGGCGCGCGCTATAACAACGATGCCATGACGGGATATAATGGAGGCTTTGATGCCCTGCTTTTCCACGAAATGGCACATGAATGGTTTGGGAACTTAATTACAAACCGCGATTGGAAGGATATGTGGATTCACGAGGCGTTTACCACGTATTTAGAAGCGCTTTATGCCGAACACCTAAGAGGTGCTGTGGCGTATCGGGCATACATGAATATGCAGGAAAAACAAATTGGCCATGCGGCGCCTGTGGCTCCGGTAGTGCCCGTCAGCTCAAAAGATGTCCCGACGGATGTGTATAACAAAGGGTCTTGGATGTTGCATTCTTTGCGATATCTGCTGGGTGATGACCGGTTTTTTAGGCTGCTCAAGCAATTTGTGTATCCGTCGGATGACAAGCCTGTGCGAGCGCATTCTACCCCGAACGTGCGATTCTCCGATACCGACGAGTTTACTCGTATGGCAGAAGCGGTCGCTGGTCAGCCTTTGGATTGGTTTTTCGAGGCCTATTTGCGTGAAGCCAAGCCTCCCGTATTGCATATTACTCGTACCCGGCGATATACCGATCTCGTTTGGCATACATCGGGGCAAAAGCCTTTTCCCATGCCAATTGAAGTGTTTCTGGAAGGAAAATCACAGCGGGTTCCCATGTCCGAAGGACGCGCCAGAATTTGGGCATCCGAAAACCTTTCGCTGGTGGTGGATCCGGAGCGTTGGGTAATGCGGGGCAAAGATGCGTTTGAAAATCGGTTTGCACGTCCACTCTCGGAAGATGATTTTATCGGGCGTTATGTGATACAGCCAGGATACGCCTTCGAGGTTTGGAAGTCGGAAGGGAAATTGCTTTTCAGGGCGCCTGGTAGTTTTGTGCGGGAGTTAACCCCAATCAACGAACGCCAATTTGAAGTGAACGCTGGAGAAGCGGAGGTACTTTTTGAGGTTGATGATCGCCAAGAAGTGAATGTGCTTGTCTATAAGCGGAACCAGTCGGTTATTACTGGAACCCGTATGGATTTTGTGATACCAGACCAATTTTATCCGCTGAAACTTCCAGAAGAGATCTTGGATCGGTTTATTGGTCGTTATCGGGTGGGTAATGCGCCCAATGCTGCCGACGTGGTGATAACCCGTGAGAAAACCCAATTGATGCTTCAGGAAGGGGGGAATCCGCCCGTGGAAATTTTTCCAATTTCAGATGCTGTATTTGAATGGAAACTATTGCCTGCCCAAGTTCATTTTATCGAAAATACTGATGGTCTGGTGGTTGGCATAAGGATTGAGCGAGGAACCACGACCATATCCGCAATCAAACGTTAAATCTAAATCTATGCGTAACTATTTGCTGCTCTTATTAGTCTGTCCGCTATTCGCAATGGCACAATCGGATTGGGATCATGAAGCACTGAACAAAATTTATGCGCACGAAACGCCCTTGTTTTCTAAAACCATGCAAGTTGCGGATCGGAGTTCATACCCTCTTTTTTTGTTGATCCCTGCGGGTGCCATGACAGCCGGTGCCGCGAATATCCGTGAGTATACGTTAGAACAGGGTTGGGCGGTGGTTGCATCTGGTGTGGGGAGTTATGCGGCCATGGAAGCCCTCAAAAGAACCTTTAAGCGGCTGCGTCCCTATCAAACATTGCCCAATATCGCCTATTATCGGGGAGAAAAGACCGTTCCTGCGAACGACTCGTATAGTATGCCTTCTGGCCATGCAACACTTGCTTTTGCCCTGGCCACAGCCTTGACCATACAACACCAAAAATGGTATGTTGTGGTTCCTGCGTATTTGTGGGCTGGAAGTGTGGGCTTGTCAAGGGTTTGGAATGGGGTACATTACCCTTCTGATATATTGGCTGGTGCGGTTATCGGGAGCGGGGTGGCATATTTGGTACACCGGAATATCAACCGGATTACGCCAAAATCATGGCGGAACGACAGGGTGCAATATCAGATGGTACCACTGGGATTTTCCTTCCATAAAAATTTTTAACTTTTTCAATACCTCAGTAAAGAGATACGATGCCTAAATATCTGTACAAAACCACATTTGTCGAAATTCCATCCGAAAAAAAATGGTATGAATCGGCACCGCGCACCGATCCACATTCGTTGGTACGAAGCGGTTATTTTAAAGACCATCTGAACGAGATGGGAGACGAGGGGTGGCAGCTGGTTACCGTGGAAGCACTCAATACCGCAGAGCCCTCTTCTATGACACCATTTTCCATGACCAAGGGATATTACTTTTTTTGGATGAAAGAAGCCTGAGCGTTATGATCTCACGGATTTTGACGAGGTGCCTCTTTCTTTGCTTTTGTGAAGTATAAAAGACCCTTTGCATATTCACCAAGCCTAAAGTAGGAGAGAGAAGACGGAGGAAGTAAGTGCCATTTATGGGCCTTGTCCCAACTCTTGTAGGTGTGACAAAAGGTTTTTGCACGTTCGCAAGACCATTTCATACACCTCGTCAAAGCCCTTTTGCCCGCCATAGTATGGGTCGGGTACCTCACCATTACTGGGCATGGGGTCAAAATCCCGAAACAAGCGCACCTTCTGGACATCGGCATCCAACTCGTCGCCCGCACCCGCAATCAAAAGCATATTTTCCACATTCGAGCGATCCATACCGAGAATTAGGTCATACTGATCCAAAAAACGGGCTTTAAATTGCTGTGCCCGTTGTTTGGAGATATCCACGCCATGCTGTGCGGCGGTTTTGGTCATCCGACGATCCGGTGGCTCACCTACATGCCATCCACCTGTTCCGGCGGAAGCAATTTCAAATCGTTCTTCTAATCCGGCTTCTCGAACCAAATGGCGGAAAACGCCCTCGGCCAATGGACTTCTGCAAATATTGCCGAGACAAACAAAAACAATACGGAAGGGTGGTTTTTTCATTCGAGTAGGTTGTGGATATGGGTAAAAAGGCCATATTAAAGTACAAAACCAGTGGGAAATGGTCAAACGAAACAAAGGTATTTTTTCCAAAAAACGGATTGATATACCGTTACGGAAGTGGTATTATGGTTAAGGCATTGCTCCCAAAACGCAATTTCTGAATAACCATTCAACCTCCTTTCACATGACACACACGCAATATCTAACGGCAGAGATGGCCAAAGCAAAGGGCTGGCTCGGCCAAAAAACTGATTTTACAACTGACAAACAGGGCCGATTGATCGTTGGGCAGGGGGAATTTCGATACATCGTAAACTTGGGATGGGGGCAACTGGATCCATCCGTCACTCCTGTGAACGATTGCCACGAGATGGTACAAGACTCACAAGGGCGTATCTTATTGTTGACCAATGAAGTACGTAATAACGTGGTGATTTATGACAAAAGTGGGCATTTCATCGAATCATGGGGAAACGAATATCCTGGAGCACACGGCCTTACCCTGAGTCGGGAAAACGGGGAGGATTTTTTGTTTATCTGCGACAATACACGCCACCAAGTAATTAAAACCACGTTATCTGGAAAAGAAGTGATGGTTTTGGATTATCCAGAGGAGAGCGGTGTTTACGACTCGGCAGAACAATACATCCCTACCGAGGTGGCGGTTGCCCCGAATGGTGATTTTTATGTGGCAGATGGTTATGGGTTAGATTGGATCGTCCAGTATGACCACAGCGGGAATTATATCCGGCATTTTGGTGGGAAAGGTACTGGACAAAGCCAATTGAATAATGCACACGGAGTCTGTGTGGATGTCCGGAATCCTGAAGACCCTTTTTTGTGGATCACATCCCGTCCGGATCATACCTTCAAACGCTTTAGTTTATCGGGGGAATATCAAGGTAAAGTACATCTACCGGGGGCATGGGTGTGTCGTCCGGTTATATATGGCACTTATCTTTATGCGGCTGTGTTGGTCTCCGAAAAGTTAGGCTTTAATGGAGGCTCTGGCTTTATCACCATTTTGGATGAAACGAATCGGGTGGTCTCAAACCTTGGAGGACTTGAACCGACTTATAATGAAGGTCAACTCCAAGAAATGTGTCAGGCATTCCCCTTGTTTCAATATCCACACGATGTTTGTGTGGATGACGATCAGAATCTATACGTTCCTCAGTGGAATTCAGGAAAGGTATATCCGTATAAATTAGAGCGCGTTTGATTCAGAGGGCTTGTTGATGTGTTTTCGGTTCAACCAACGACGAATCAGGGCATACAAAGCGAGGAACCAACCAATTGGGTAGGGTAAAATGAGGATGCCCCACCAAAGCGGGTATGGACTTGTCCCGCCAATGCCACCTAATGCCGTAAAAATCCACATGGCCGTAACCCCAATGGCCATCAACACAAAGGCCATCAGAAATGTTTTGTGATCAGGATCGTGGCTGAGGCGTGTGGAAAAGGCTAATAGGACACTGCCTATAAATATGACAATGGAACCTTCTAAAGGGTCTATTGCACCGAGGAGTGTGGCGACAACACCAATTATGAATAAAATGTGCGGCCAATTGGTTTTGTTCTTCATGGGTTTTTAGTGGAGTGATTATCAAGTTGAACAGTTTAGGCTACGTGCAAAAAACGGACTGGTTTCACGTGTTTTGATAAATTATTATTGTACCAGGTCTCGTATTTCCCGTGTTTCCTCATGCAGCGACAAGAGGAAGTCGAAGAGATAGTCTTTTCCCGCCACTTGTGCCTGATGATGCCAAGGATTCATGACGGTGGAGCGTAGGACAAATAACCCTTCTTTTTTGTAATCGGCTTTACTCACCCTGAGCATTTTAAGCAATGCCGAAACCGACTTGGTGGCGTATTGTGAGGCCATAAACCGTGTACGCGAGACAAAAAAATCCTGAGAATACAAACTTTTACGGGTATCTTGTTTATTGCGGATTGTAAAACGGTCATAGATCATTTGGTTTAGCCGATTCAGTTCTATGAGGCTGCTATCCACCCGCACCAACGTGTCGTCGTGCCACGCCATCGGAACGGCTACAAAACACACAATATTGGTATCGGGCGGGTCATAAACGGGTACGAAGGTAAATGGGAATTTGCTCGTATTTTCTTTTCCAAAAACTTCCTCATCCAAGTATCGGAATAGTTTTTTGTGATGATTTAGGTATTGTGCAAAACGGCGGGTGTTTAAAACACTGGTTCGGATGATTTTGCCATGCCCGTGTGTTTCAAGCGGAATGGTTTTGTGTGCAAGATAACAAGCCGCCGCCGCCGCTCCTGGCTTTGAGCCTTCCAGAATGTAGGGCCCAACAGCATGAATGATCGGTGTATGATCAAGGTGATGGAGGCCGCCTTCTTCTTCCGAGATGTATTGGGCTTTCTGGACGATATGCTCGGTTACAATTCCTTGCTTGAATGCAATGATACCTGCCGGATACGGGATATAGCCCATTTTGTGTGGATCAATCGTAATCGAATCGGCGTCCGGAAATGCCAAAAAGGCTCCATATATTTCGGGGTCGCGCCACGATATTTCGATCGGAGGGCTTAGGGTTTTGCCTTGCCGTGTAATGGTAAAGGACTCACGGACATCCAATTTATCTGCATAGGACTGTAACACATCGCCCATTCCACCAGGTTCTTTTTTTGCAAGATCCGGATGACAAAAAATACTGCGAAAATATCCACCCCACGCGCCATCCACATGCAACCAAAAAGAACGGTTATGGTCCTTATTGAACTCATCACGGAGAAATTTTATGCGATGGACGGGGTCCACCGCTCCTTCTTCGGTTGTACCCGCTACGGCAATGACACTGGCGGTATATTCCTCCGGCTTTTGGTGTAGGAGCAATTCGCGAAGGGCGTGGACATCCATTCGGAATCGGGCATCCACTGGAACGGGTACAACTGCATCCTCACCATAACCCAAGATATTCGCCGCTTTTTTGATACTGTAATGCGCCGATTCCGAGACGTAAAGGCGGGGATTAAGCCCCAGACGATGCAGAACGGTAAATAAACCACGTTTGCTTACATTAAAAAGGCTATTCGCTACATGCTCATTTATTTCATGTAAAACCACTTCCGGAACTTGACGCTTTTCATAAATCAGGTAATGGGCTAAGTTGCGCAGGATGCGTACAGATTGATCAGATTTTAGGGCGATGAGGGTTTGAGGGGGTACTTCCAAAATAGAAATCGTATGGCCCTGTGCCATATTGGGCGTCCGGATTTGGAAGGCGAGTTGGTGTTTTTGGCAATATTCTTGTACTATAAAGGGCAGAAATTGTACGGTTCTGGCCACCCAAAGGGCCTCGATATTGGCCACTGTACCACCAGAACAAATATGCGCCCAAGCAGTTTCTGGATTATAACCCAGCATTTCTGCAATCATTTTACCTACTTTCAATTCTAATGGAACCGTTACCGAGGCCGATTCATCGGTGACATTGTTGGGATTATAGAGCATACCTGCAAAGTACCCCACCACCGAAGGCAAGGTTTGCTCGCTGAGCATATGGGCAATATAACGTGGCGAATAAAACGGGAAGTGGGCTTTTAGCTGATTTAGTACGGTTTCTAACTCGGTATCTAATTGGTCAAACCAGTGCTCATGTTGCCTTCTTTTGGTTCGGCTGATGATGATGGGGTCTTCAGGGAAATAATTGCGTCGCCAATGAATATAATCGTTAAAAATGTTCATGAGCATTTGCGCCCAAACATCGGCATGTTCTGCTTTGGGACCGAGAAACCATGCCGATAGTGGGTTTTGGGTGATCCCCTCAATCTTGCTGGGGTCGTGTAGCCGATTTTGGCTTTTTGCAGGGTGATGTTCCATGTGTTTTTGAACACAATCTACCGCAATTGGCCGCGCCGCATGTATAGGAACCTTGTAAGTGCGTGTCAAATTTTCCGGACAAAATGAGGTGCAAAGTTGTCGGAAGTGCTTTGAGGAACATAGGCCCAAATAGAACTTTGGGGTAAAAGATTAAAAGATACGGCCTGGTTTGGGTCTGTTAGGATTCCATTAAGGGCGAGAGCGAAATCCAGGCTATTGGCTTCTTAAGCGACATAGATGGGTGGTGCATGAACGGATGCCTGATGTACGTTAGGCGATGCTGATGAATGTTGTAAACAAGCATTTGTGGCAAAGCGATGCGAGCCATTTAACCCAAACCTTGCCCTGTCTGCCCTGTGGCAAAAGTTCCCAAACCATGTATTGGCCGTACACAAGGCAAGGGGCCTTCCCCATAAAAAAGATTTTTCCCGAGTGCAGAAAATGCGTCTGGGCAAGGTTATAGGTTTGCTGGTTTTGGAAAAAATCAAGTCCGTTTTAATAAAACTACGCCTGTCATTTCAGGAACCACAATCCCTTCATAGGTTTCTGTGGTTTCGGGCCAAATCTGTTGCCAATGGCCTTCAGGCATGTCAAAAGAGCGCGCTTCGGTTCCTGCATTAATGTACACCAATGCTTCCTGTAGTTCGTCGCGACGACGGAAAATTAGGTTCATGTCTTCTGCATGTACCAACTCATAGTCACCTGTACGCAAAACGGATTGGGTATTGCGTAGGGCGATGGCCTGCTGGTAATAGACAAATAAGTCCCGATCCCACTTTTCCGGTTCTTCCCAAGGGAAAGCGGCGCGACACCCCGGATCATCTCCTCCCGTCATCCCAATCTCGGTTCCGTAGTAAATACAAGGTGCGCCGGGTAAAGTCATGTATAACAAAAAGGCGAGCCGGAGCGCCGTTTTATCTTCTTGCAAAATCCAAAGTGCCCGTGCCGTATCGTGGCTGTCTAACATATTGAGTTGGGCATAAACAATTTCTGGATCATATAGACCCAGCATGTGGGCCAATACCTTGGCATAAGCCGGCGCATCCAGAGCGGATAGGTTCATGAGGTCGCGGCTATAGCCCGGCCGGAGAGAGCGGTTTCCTGCAAAACTCATGGCAGACCAAGCCATCATGTAGTTCATCGTCGCATCCCATTGGTCGCCCTGAAGCCAAGGCTGGGCTTCCACCCAGACCTCGCCCACTATATAGGCTTCTGGATTTGCGGACTTTACGACCTCGCGGAATCGTTGCCAAAAGGTATGGTCTTCAATTTCGTTGCCCACATCAAGGCGCCAGCCATCTATACCAAACGCTAACCAATGACGGGCTACGTCCAAGAAATAATCTTGTACATCAGGGTTGTTGAAATTAAATTTGGGAAGCGCGGCAAGATTCCACCAAGCGTTGTAATTAATCGGCTTGTCATCTTCTGGATACGGTCGTAGCGGCCAGTCGTGTACGGTGAACCAATCTATATAGGGTGAATTTCCTCCATTTTCCAAAATGTGATGGAATTGCCAGAATCCTCGGCTGGCATGGTTGAATACACCATCCAAGACCACTTTCATGTTGCGTGCATGGGCTTCGTCAAGGAGAAGGCGTAGGGCGTCATTTCCACCAAGCAAGGGATCAACGGTGTAATAATCGAACGTGTGGTAACGATGGTTGGCTGCAGAGGAAAAAATGGGATTTAGGTAAAGTGCATTGATCCCCAACGATTGGAGGTAGTCCAATTTTTCTACGATGCCATATAAGTCTCCACCTTGATAACCTTGTTCTTCGGGTGGACTACCCCAAGGTTTAAATTTTAGATGTGGAGGATGAATGACTTGACGTCCTTTTGCAAAGCGGTCGGGGAATATCTGATAAAATATCGCATTTTTCACCCAATTGGGTGTTGAGACAGATTGGGACATAGGGATGAAGGAACGTTTGAAGGTTATTTTGGATGAAAACAAAGTGTTTAAGCTACAATACAACCCGATATCAAAATGACAAAAAACGGACAAGATTTTGATGGCGCATCCCCTTCCGATGAAGTCGTTGCATGGCAGCGTAAAGAACAAGAAATTATGGAGGAATTGACAGAAATGCTTCGCCACATAAAGGTGGTCTCGGAAGATAATACAAACTTTAAAGTTCTTGAACCTGCATTGCCGCCCGAAATAGGATTGAAATTGATGGAATCGCAAGCACAGGCAATAGAAGGCGATGTGGCGGGGGCAAAGGAGGGCATAGAAGCCTTGATGGATCAAATACCGGGGAGCATGGCCTTAAGACTTGCATATGCAAATGTTTTGCTGCAAATTGATCCGGAGGAGATGGAGGAAGGTGCGTATTTAGCGCTATACGAGCGGGCCATCACCATTCTTGGCGTTCATTTGAATGTGGTCTTGAATCAGTTAGACCAGTTTGGTTTTGAGAGTATAGAAGACATTCATTTCCCAAGTAGCTATCCTGAGAATAGTTCTTTTTTAAATAGCCTATATTTCTTGGGACAAGAGCAGGAACTGATGGGGAATTATGACCAAGCGATTGAGTTGGGTATGATACAATTGCAGTTTGATGGGGCAGATATCTTGAATGTACGTCGTCGTCTGGTGGATTGTTTGCTGGTCTGCGAAGAACCACAAATGGCCTTAGAGATTTGTCAAGACTTTGAAGATGATGATTCAGCCGCGATGTTATACGGCAAAGCATTAGCGGCTTTTATGCTGGAGAAAAAACAAGCCCCGCGTTTTCTTCAGGAAGCCATCCAAAAGCACCCTTTGTATGCTTACGAGATGGCGGGGCTGGAAGCGCCTGAAAAAATAGAAGAAGCCTTTGAAATTGATCTTGAATATGCACAATACCTTCATAACTTGTGGGCGGATGTTGAAGGAGCGCAAAAGTTTTTGAAAAAAGAGCTAATGCGGCTTTCGTAACATCCAAGCCTGCTTTTTGCCTAACACCTCATCAGTCAATGAGCAAAGGAAAGGTTGTATGGATAAGCATACGTATTAGGAGATCGGTTCGTGCGTTTTCTTTTAATCTGTTCTGTTCATCTCTTTCGGGAAAGAGGCTGCTCGATTGGGAGTGCCTTTTTCTTTTTGTTTAGCTAAAATGTGTCGTATGAACAAAGCCTTGTAGAATAAAAATATGGTCGAGACCTTGGCGGTGTAGGAAGTAGGGTACTTTCAATTCCTTGTTTTCAAAGTATTTATGCCAAATAAAAATACGTCACTTATCTTTTAGGGTACTACAATGTTTAGCCGGAGAATAAGGCCCGAAAATTTTGCGGGCTAATGCCTACATACTTGGTAAATTTCATGGAAAAGGCATTCGCTCTTCGATATCCCAACATAGAGGCTACCTCATTGACGCTGATGGAGGTTTGACGTAACAATATCTTGGCCAACTCCATACGGTGGAATGTTTCAAAGGACTTATAGGAAAATCCTGTATGTTTCCTGAATGAAAGTGGTGTACTATGCTGGTAAAAGCCAAGTTCGCTCTTCAGTTCATTGATCTTGTAGTTTCCTGTGGTTAGGTTCTCTACCAAGGCATGGTACAGGGTGTGAATGGGTGTTCGGGGCGAAGGTGCTACCCGTCGGAGGTGTGCTAAGTACGCATCGGCTAATGTTTTTGCCAGTGTCAACTCCTCTTGGAAAACAGATTGTGTTTTCATATTCATAAAAAATTAAAGACATTATTTCTGTAAAATTTGCTGCTACAAAGCCGGATTTTAGGGCGTTTCGGGAATGGGAATTGAAGGCATAGAAAAACCTTACGGCCTATCTCAAAGAAGAACATCCTTTTTGCATTTGCTTAAGTCTATTATTAACAATACTATTAATGGGTTATGTGAATTGAAATGTCTTAACACATTCTTGCTTTTTCAATATCTGTAAAAAACGGACAGAAGTCACGGAGAATATTCCGTACTCCATCAGAGCAAGAAACAAGTTGTGAATTTTCTTTGCCTGGAAGCGGTTTTTGGTAGTGGAAGCGTTTGCAAAAAGGGGAGGGAATGGGATAAATTAACTTTTCTGTTAAACTCCTTTGAAAAACAGATCAGACAGATTGATTTTATGAATCTTATCTGTGTGTAGTGCGCTGTGGTACAATGCTGTATTCACAGTTCAATATCTTTATCTCTTCAATTTTTCTCCCTATGACAACCACAGCCCCTAAGCCATCCCTTTCCTTTTGGCAAATTTGGAACATGAGTTTCGGCTTTTTAGGCATCCAGTATGGATTTGGACTACAACAGGCGAATATGAGTCCAATTTTTCGATATCTGGGCGCGGATGAATCCAGTTTACCCGTTCTTTGGCTTGCAGGCCCTATAACGGGCCTTGTGATTCAACCCATTATAGGGGCCATGAGTGATAAAACTTGGACCCGTTATGGCCGTCGCCGCCCGTATTTTCTCATAGGTGCGCTGGTGGGCAGCATTGCGGTCTTGCTTATGCCCTATTCACCCGTACTATGGGTGGCGGTAAGCTTGTTTTGGATTTTGGATGCGGCGATGAATACGGCCATGGAACCCTACCGGGCTTTGGTGGGGGATAAATTAAATGACAACCAGCGAACGGTTGGGTTTGCGGTACAGTCTTTTATGATTGCAGGCGGTCAGATTTTATCTGGATTGATGCCTTTATTCTTGGGATTGGTTGGTATTTCGGCGGTGGCATTGGGACATGGTGTACCAGACATCGTAAAATACTCATTTGTGATTGGGGTTGCAGCGATGTTGGTCACCGTGCTCTGGACGTTTTATACCACAGAAGAATACCCTCCCGAAAACATGGCGGAATTTCGCAAAATGCAAGCCGAAAATGGGGGGTTGTGGAATGCTTTTAAAGAAATTGCAAATGCAGTACGCGAAATGCCGGATGCCATCCGTAAACTTTGGTGGGTCAAACTGGCCACATGGTATGGAATGCCTTTGATGTGGCAGTATTTAGGGCTTTCCATTGCCCGCCATTGCTTTAATGCACCGACTCCCGATTCGCCTGGCTTTGAAGCGGCTTCTCAATGGGGCGGCGTCGCACTAACAGTGATGAATATCACCACGGTGGTTATGTCCATTCTTATTCCAATGGTGGTGCGTAAAATGGGAACCAAGCAAACCTATGCGGTCTTTTTAACTATTGGGGGCGTGGGGTTTCTGGCAATGCTGTTTACCCAAAACATCAACTTGGTCTTGGCGTGTATGACACTGGTGGGTGTGGCTTGGTCTGCCATTATTACAATGCCTTTTATTATTGCCACCGCCGCCGTGCCTGCTGAACGGATTGGCGTGTATATGGGACTTTTGAACGCTTTTATTTGTATTCCGCAAATCATCAATATGGTAACCGTTGGTTCTTTTTATGATTCGCTATTGGGGGGAGACCCTCGGAATGCGTTGGCACTATTGGGCGTATGTTTACTGATAGGTGCTTTTGCGTGTATTTTCTTGAAGGTTGACGGTCGCGTCCAATCGTCTCCTTTGGTGTCAGGAGGACATTAATTGGACTTCATCAATCGTGCGGGTTAAATAATCTTACCTGAACGAAGGAAAATTATTGGAAGTTATACGTACATTCTACGATCAACGGGCATTCCGAAAGGTCTATAATAGATACTGCCGGAATGCCTGTCTTTTATGATTGATCGTGCAAAAGGAAGACCTCAAAAAGAATGACTGCCCGCAAAGGGAAAATGGATTTTTGGATCATACCGGGGACGTGGTATATAGGTATTTACACCACGAACGGCTTTTCCCCGGAACAAAATAGCATGGTGGTCTGGATTCAGGATTTTGGTCGTCACAGGGATGTACCGGAGGGTAAGCCCGATGCGCCATTGATCCGAATGATTGGGTTCTGATCCATGGATAATATTAGGATTGTGTACCGATACATCACCAGGTTGCAGTACCAAGTCTATGGCTTGAGATTCGTCAATGGATTGGGGGTCTAGTCCAGAGCCGAGTACATTGTCTCCGTCGTCATGTTTGCGCAATTCCTCCCAAGACACCAACTTATCATGGTGTGTTCCCGGAATAATGCGCATACATCCATTTTCGGGCGTGGAAGGCGTCGCCGCCAACCAGAGCGTAACCACTTCCATTGGTTCTAATGGCCAATAACTACCGTCTTGGTGCCAGAGCACCTTTTGTCCGGTCTTGGGGGCTTTAGCAATGTAGTGCGCGGCAAACAAGGCCACTTCGTCACCGATAAATTGAGCGGCAATATCCAAGAGCCGTTCGTCTCCGGCAAGACGCCAGATAAATGGATCGTTCACCAACATGTTGTGGTGCAATTGCTCTGGACGGGTACCCGGATAGCGATCTAATAACCAAAATACATGATCGCAGGTCTCTTGTGCCAGTGACTCTGATAGGGCATTTCGGAAGATCAAGTATCCATCATTTTCATATGGTTGTTTTAACGTATTCATTTGGTTAAGTCATTGAAACTTCCCAAGGATTCCCCATACTACTTTCGTGCCATAGCATGGGGAAGTAGGGTCCAGCAAACGGATCTCCGTCGTGACCAGATAAAAGCCGGACATTCATATGCGGATCGGAAGGCGTATCGGCCTTGTAGCAGGTTCCATCGGGCATAAGGTGGGCCACCAGCGAAAGTCGAGGGGCCATACTCAGATTCGGGCGGCTTCCATGTAGTACGCGACAATGATGGAAACTGACTGCGCCCGCCGGAAGTGGGCAAGCCACTGGTTGGAAGGGTTTCCCCGTTTCTATTTCAATGCGCTTTTGAAGGGTGTCCAAATCGTGTTCAAAGAAGTCATTATTGCTGATCAATCCCCAATTATGGCTTCCAGGAACCACTTCCATACAACCGTTTTGCTCGTTGACGTCCACGAGGGCAATCCAAGCTGTAAGCATATTAAAAGGGGTGGCACATTGCCAATAATGATGGTCTTGATGCCATCCAACGGCTCCCGTCCCGACATTTTGAGAGGGTTTATAGAGAAGTTGATCATGCCATAAGCGGATTCCTTTTGCGCCAGAAAGTAGGGCGGCCATTCTGCCAATGACCGGATGGATGACCGTTTTGGCAATCAAGGCATCAGCCCAGTGGGCATTGTCAATTTTGATCATCTGGTTAAGCGGCGTACCCGGCGTATGACTGTTGTAATGCGGTGGTCGTCCAGTCTCGTACACCCCTTCAATCACTTGTGCATGATGGGCACGAATTTCGGCGAGTTCCTCGTCCGAGAAAATGATCGGGGAAATCCAGTAACCATTCTCCTGATAAAACGCAATGTCTTGTTCGGTGGGTAAATGGCCTAAATTCATATATTTATAAGTTTAAACGTGATCATTTTTTATGCCCTGCAGAATTGCGCGTGGCGTGGTAGTTCCAGCCATTGAGTACCAGATGTTCATCGGGGTGGGCAATACCCTCTTCAATATGGTCATCTCCGGCATATAGTTGTGCCAGCACTGTTTTGCGTACCTTCTGCGAACGGTTGGGCATAGATCCATGCAAGGTAAAGTAATGGAAAAAAACAACATCGCCCGCTTCTGCCTCAACAACCGTTGCATGTTCTATGGGGTATTGTGCAAGTAATTCAGACTCGTTTTGCCCATCGGTATTTTGGATACGGCCTAATTTGTGGCTGCCGGGATATACCCGGATACATCCCATCTCATCCGTTGCTTCTGATACATGAATAATACCTGCAATCATGGTATCTTTGACCGAAGGGAAGTAATTCCAATCTTGGTGCATTGGAAAGGGAGAGCCTTTCTCGGCAGGTTTTTGGAAAAGTTTGGTATGATGCAGAACCACATTTTCGCCCATAATGGCAGTTACCACTTCTGAAAAAGCAGGCTCCAACAAGGCCCGGAGCCATAGACCGGAAAATTGCTGAACGTTGTGCGTGTGATAGATCACACTATCCCCGCCATCTAAGCGTTCCATTTCTTTCCCTGCCCAGCGGGCATTGACCGATTCTTGTTTTGCAGAACGGATTTGATCCACAATTCGGTCAAATTCCTGTTCCATCGTTTTTATCTGAGTAGCACTATAAATTCCTTTGGCAAGGTAATAACCGTCGCGGTCAAAAGCGTCTTTAATGGCATTCATTGCATTGTTGTTTGGTGGAAAAAGCGTTTCCAGCATGTTACACAAAAAAGCCGGAAGTTCAGCCCCGGCTTGTATGAAGAACATGTATTTTCGTATCAGCGGTAAATATCTCTATGATTTGGCTTTGGGCTTCCCTGTACTTTGTTTGGTTTTGGGCTGTGGCTGTGGCTTGGGCGCGGGCTTGGCCTTTGGGGATGCGGCTCTCTGTGCCTCTAATCTGATGCGCCTTTCCTCGGCCAATCGTAGTTGATCGAAGGCTTGTTGCTGCGGGGTTCCTGCAGGTACTGCATAAGGATTTTTCGGGAGGGGCATCACACGAACACCAGGTTCTCCTTTAATCCGGGTGAAAAACGAAGGCGTTCCTTTAGGGTCTTTGTGCAGCACCAGAACGGGCGTTCCTTGTTTTTTTACTTTGCAACGTGTCCCATGACAAACCATAGCAGAATCAGAAGCCACCGTTGTCTCCCACGGTTGGGTCCAGGCATAGAGCCAACGGGCATCTTGCCCCCCTAACCGGATACAGCCATGGCTTGCCGGGCCTGTGGTGGGCATAAAATATTGATGGAAGTGGATACCACGCGATTCGTGGATGTTCATCACATATTTCAGGAACCACGTTTCGGTGGAAGGTTTTTTGCCTTTTTTAGGTTTTTGGAGCGCCGGGCTAAGCGTGGAGATACGCGAGGGCTGCTTCCAATTTACATTAAACCGACCCGTTGGCGTGGGGGTCTCATCTTTTCCCGTTACTACCAGACCCCATCGGGTTAGTTTTCCTTTCTCATAAGCGGCAAATGCCTGATTGGTTTTGTCCACCAATAAGAGTTGGTCTAATTTATCGGCTGCTGGCCAAAGACGCTCAAAAGGGGCATATGCCCTGAAATCTAAATGCAGGGGCTGTGGAATAAATAGTGAATCACCCTTTTGTAAATTTTTCAGGTCATTACGGTTGAGAAGTTTAATTAAAGCCTGTGCTCGTCTTGAAGGCACATCAATTTTGTTAATCCCGTATTTTTCATAGAGGTTTAGACGGGCCATTAAGGTGGAAGTCTCAGTCACAAGATGTACATCCCATTTGACATCGGGGATTTTTTGAACATCGCCTCTCATGCTACTATAAAGAGAGTCTAAACCAGCGCGTTCCAGTCCTTCCAAATTCACTTCTGGGTCTTGTGCATAGACCGTTCCTAAGGCCATTAAACCACAAGAAAAAACAAAAAGCAGTTTTTTTATCATAAAAACTCCGGATTATAGGCACTAAAATGCTGAAAATACCTCAAACAAAAAACCTGCTCTCGAAGTTCCGCGAACAGGTTTTTAGCAGACAGATCAGCATTACCGCCGTTTGGCTTGGTTGTTTTTTGGCTTGGTTGTGGTTCGTGGTTTCACCTGTGTGGTTTTGGGCATAGGGCTTGCTACGCCCCGGTTGGCTGTTGTCCCTTTCCCAAGCCTAATTCGATCAAAAATCTTCTGCTGGTCGGTCCCTGCAGGAATGCTATAAGGATCCGTAGGCAAGTCAATGATTTTGAGAATTGGATAACGATTTTTATATACAAACGGTTGTGCTTTGCCCTTGGGGTCTGGGCCAAGTACCAGCACCATGGTGCCTTGTTTGGTAATTTTGCAATCTTTCGATCCCGTACATTCTTCGGCATTGGGCTTCGAGGTTTCCCATACATCCACCCAGTTAAACAGCCATTCGGCATCGGCATCATTCATGCGAACACATCCATGACTGGCAGGGCCTCCTGTGGGCATGGCGTATTGGTGCATATGGATGCCGCGCTTCTCATGAATATTCATCACCCACGTCATATCCCACATTTCATCAGATTCTTTTGGTTTTAACACACCGGGGCTGAGCGAGGAAATGCGGTTTTCTACTTTCCAGTTTACGTTAAACCGTCCTTCAGGAGTTTGAGAGGCATCGGTTCCAGTGTTGATAATTCCCCAACGTCGGAGCACGCCATCTTCATAGGCGGCAAATGCTTGGATTTCTTTGTCTAAGATGACAATCTTATTATGTTCCTTTGCTGCCTGATAATACCGAGGGAAGGGAGAATAGGCCCGCAAATCAAGTCCCAATTGGGTGGGGACCACAAGGGTATCGCCAGGGCGGAGGTCTTCCAAAAGATTTCGGTTGATTAGTTGAATCAATACCTGACCTTCTCGGCTTTGGGTGTCACCTTTGTTAATGCCCATATATTCATACAGGTTTAGGCGGGCCCGCAGTCGAGATTCTTCCTTCACCACATAATAGTCATAAAACACTTGTGGAATTTCGTCCGGATTTCCAATCTGGTTGTCTTGGATGGCACGTAGTGCTTCCTGATTGAAATGGTCCAACGATTTAGGCGGCTCTTCGGCAGGGGGCGTCGTAGATGGTTTGGTAGGCTGTGCCTGAACAACCAAACTTAGCCATAAGGGGAAGAGTAAAAAAAGTTTTTTCATGGAGAATCGGCTCCTGTATTTACGGGTGGTGGTAGTCGTACTATTCGGTTTCTGATCAGCGGCTGGCCTCTGTTGCGCTTTGGTGGCGCTCTCTACGACGGTCAAACATCTTTTGTTGAGGACTTCCTGCCTCTACCGTCCAAGGATCCGGTGGAAGGGAAATCATTTTGAGATGGGGACCTGTTTTTTCTTTTACAAATAGTTTTTTGGCTCGTGGCAGATCTTCTCCTTGAACGATCACCATATTTCCTTGTTCTAAGAGTTGTTTGTTTTTCATCACCCATCCACGATGCCACTCATACACCCATTTTGCATCGGCATCAATCATTCTTACACAACCATGACTCGCTGCCCCAACAACCGGAATGGCATATTGGTGGGTATGAATTCCACGCTCTAAATAAAAGTTAGATACCCAATTCAGGCGCCATTCCTGCCCAGGTGGGCTGTCACTCGAAATCCGAAAATCTTGTCGCCAATTGAAGTTAAAGCGCCCCGAAGGCGTCCAAATGGCTTTTGCACCTTTACGACCCGTACTGACGACCCCCCAACGGGCTAATTTCCCAAATTCGTAGGCGGCATACAGCTGATAGCTTTTATCCACTACAAAAAATTTATCCAACAACTCTGCACCAGCATAATATTTAGGAAATGGAGAATACGTGCGATGGTCTAACCCCAATTGGTTAGGCACAATCAAGGAGTCTGATGTGGAAATACGGCCCATGATATCACGGTTTAGCATTTGCAACAAGGGTTTGTGTTCCTTTCCTACCGATTGCCAGAATGCTTCGGCTGAAGTGGCCTGGATATAAGAATAGGTCACTTCGGGAAGGGTGTCCAAACTTGGGGCTTTGGTTTGGTAAACTTTGGCCAAGGCGCGTTGATCAAATACGCCGGATTGTTGGGCAACGACCCAAGAAAGGCTTGCCAGTAAGATGCTGAAAATAAAAAGCCTGACACGCATTATATAGATGAATTTGGGTGGTGAAATACGTGATTGGAATTAATCAATCAAGCTAAGAAAAAACAAGGTGTTTCCCAAGTTAAAAACTGTTAATTTTGGCAGGCGCGTGCAAGGTCTCGTAGTTGATTGCCAACACCCATAACAATCAAGGTTTGTCCGGCTTCAATAATCGTTTGTGCGTCGGGATTAAAGAGGGTTTCATTCTTGATGGGATCGTGGATGGCAATAATAATGGCGCCAAAGGCTTGTCGGATATTCAGCATGGCCAGTGATTTTCCGTTGAACCGCGCATCAGGGCCCACCAACATCTCATCCATTTCTACTTTAAGGTTACGGAACGTATCCAGTTCTTCCATAAACGAATGAACGAGTGGACGGGTGAGCAGTTGGGTCATACGGGTTGCGCCAATCTCATATGGAGAGATAACCTTGTCTGCACCAGCACGGGTGAGCAGGGAACGGTTGTGTGGTGTCGCATAATCGGTTCGGGCCAAAATAAATAAGTTAGGATTCATGCCTCTGGCCATCAAGGCCAAAAAAGCATTGTCGCGGTCTTGTTCTAATGCAAGTACCAATTTTTTGGCCCGGAGAATCCCCGCTTTGTCGAGGGTTTCTTCTTCTGCATTTCCCAGAATATACAGGTAGCCCGCCGTTTGCATCCGAGCGGCCCGTTCTTCGCTTAATTCGATCACTACAAAAGGGTGCTCTGCTTCTTGAAGACCTTGTGCAACTCGTTCGCCGATACGGCCAAAACCGCAAATAATGGTATGATCCGAGAGTGCTTCAATGGCGTGTTTCATACGGCGTTCAAATAATTGTGTTTTTCCAAGCATGTATTCAACCGAACGGGTGAAAATATATCCACCCATCCCAATGCCCAAAAAAGCAATGATGATTGTCTATAGCCGACCTAATGGATGTAGTGGATGAACCTCGCCATATCCGATGGTGGCAAGGGTAATAAAGGTCATATAAAAAGCATCAAAAAAAGTCCAGCCTTCTACCCACATATAACCCATTGGAGCGATAAGGAATAGAAGGATAAAAATCAGGGCATATTTTAAAAAATCCGAACGTTGTGTGAATGGACTTCGCGAACGGTTTTTCGCCAATATCCGGTACAGAATATGTATTTTTTCGAAGTTCATCAACCAACCAAGCGGTAAAACTGTTCAATATTTTGTCCCGAACCACTCAGGTATAAGGTGTCTTGGTGCCTGATCTGGATATCGGGAGCGTGGATTTCCATGAAGACACCATTGCGCTGAAGGGCCAGAATGGTGATTCCATATTTTTGTCGGATTTGTGCTTCGGCAATGGTTTTACCGATGACGTCGTTGCTATCCCCAAGAACACGCACGCAGGAAATACGTAGTTCGGGGATAGGAGACGCCGCCCATCGTTCTCCTCGTTGTACGGGTTGTCTAAAAGCACGGTAATTGTCGGATCGTACCTTTTCAACAAAGGTATCCACTTCATCTAAAGGAACCATAAAGCTGTGCATTACCCTAGTAAATATTTCGATGGAAGTTTCAAATTCTTCCGGGATTACCTCGTCTGCGCCAATGGCCAGTAAATCCGGAATTTCAGAGGTATATCGGGTTCGAACCACAATCTGGGCCGATTGTGTGTGCTGCCGGATATTGGCCACAATGGTTTTGGTGGCCTGTGGATCCGAAATGGCGACTACCACCACCCGTGCATTGTTGATACCTACTGTTTCCAATACTGCGTCTTTCATCGCATCGCCGTAGTGAATCGGCAAGCCTTTTGCTTTTTCACGTTTCACGGTTTCTGGATTTAGTTCAAGAATATGATAAGGAATATGGGCGTAATCTGCTGCTTTGGCCACATTAGAGCCATTGAGTCCGTAGCCAATAATAACCAAATGATTTTTTAAGGTATCGGTATGCTGTACGTTTGATGTGTGTTTTTCTTCGTGATGATTTCTTACGAAGGTTCGCGTCCATTTGTCTGCATATAGCAGTGCAAAGGGAGTGAGTAGCATGGTTAGAATAGAAACGGAAAGGAAATATTGGTTTAGATCGGGCGTAAGCAGCCCATATTCTATTCCTATGTCGGATAAAATGAGGGAAAATTCTCCGATTTGGAAAAGCGAAAGACCCGTTAGAAGGGTGGTTCGGGTGGGGTATTTTAGGAGGGCAACGGCAATGTAAACGACAAGCACTTTGAGGATGGCCACTGCAAGGGTGAGTCCGACAATAATCCAGACATGTGCCAAGAAAAATCCAAAGTCCAACAGCATTCCAACGGAAACAAAAAAGAAACTGGTGAACAATTCACGAAAAGGGAGAATAGTCCCGACGGCTTGATGGTTGTAATCGGACTCGGAAATGAGCAGTCCAGCAATAAAGGCTCCCAGCGCCATTGAAAGGCCCGCTTCGGCCGTCAGAAAAGCCAAAGAGAAACACAGTAAAAAGGTGGTGATCAGGAATAACTCTTTGTTTCCTGTTTTGGCAACTTGATAAAAAACAACGGGTAAGACAAACCGCGATAATAAATACGTGAAAACCAAAACCGCAATGGTTTTCGCAAAGAGCAACAGTACCGAAATGGTTACAGAGTCCGTTTCTCCAGCCATAATCGGAACAACGAGCATCATAGGCACCACAATAATGTCTTGGAAGATCAAAATTCCAAGTGCATTTCGGCCATGTGGTGCTGCTATTTCATTTTTGTCTTGGAGGAGTTTCAGAACAATAGCAGTACTAGAAAGGGAAACCAAAAACCCCATAAAAACGGCTTCTTGCCAAGCCAAACCGCCAAGCCATGTGATCAAACCTACTAAACCAATGCTTAGCCCCACCTGAACCACCCCTCCCAGAAAAACGGTTCGCCGAATAGAAAAAAGCTGTTTGAGGGAGAGTTCGATCCCGATCACAAATAACAAGAGGATAATCCCGATCTCTGCAATAACCTCGATCTCGTGAATGGCTGAGATGAGCCCCAGTCCAAAGGGGCCTATGAGTATTCCTGTTAGGATAAATCCTAGAATGGCCGGTATTTTGAGCCGCTGTAAGGCATAAACCACTCCGGCTGCAAACAATAAAATGAGCAGTAAATCTTTAAGAATCGGAAAGTGCATGGGCTTTGTCTATTTATCACCATATAAGACCCTTGTAAAAAGGGTGTGAAGCGGAAAATAGGTGATTGGCGCAGGCCCAAAGATACATTCAATCCTCTTTAACGCCCAAACAAATATTTTCGCGGTTAATTACGCCAATTTAACATCAAGAGGGACTATCTTCTTTCAGGTTGTTCTCTAAAGCACAAGCCTTTGTACCACAAGACTGTCTATATACCCTCTTTACGTGCACGATATGTCCTGCTTTAAGTGGATTTTCTTCTTCATTCCGATGGCCTTCTTGGGTTGTCGGCCTTCCTCTTCACCGATAATACCGGATCAAAGTGGATGTAATGCGCCGTTTGATCCCAACCGAGATTACTTTCCTGTTCAAACGCGGCCCGAAGAAGCGACAGGGTTTGCTGTATCGTATCATCGTTATTATAAATTGGTGAACGTCATTCGGGCATGGCCGGGAACTGCTAAAACGTTTACTTATGTACTCAAGGTGTGTGGCGCGCCCGCGCCAAAGGTCGTATCGGATGCTGTTATCACCATTCCGGTGCAAAAATTGGTGACCACCTCTACTACGCAACTTCCAGGATTACAACAATTGGGTGTTTTGGAAAAATGGGTGGGGCACGCAGGAAAATCATTCATCACGTTGCCCGCTCTTGCGGCGAAAGCAAAATCCATTGCAGAAGTGGGAAGCCAAGAACTGGATGCCGAAAAAATATTGGGCTTAAAACCGGATATGGTGATGGGCTATGCAATGGGCGCCCCTACCGATCTCCATCATAAACTTCGTCCCCTGCCGATCTCGGTAGTACTCAATGGGGAATTTGCCGAGGCCAGTCCGCTTGCCCGCACGGAATGGATTAAGTTTATGGCGTTGTTTTTCAACAAAGAGGCCGAAGCCAATCAGATTTTTGATGGACTCAAACAGCGCTATCGTACCTTACAGAAAATGCCCACCCCTGGGCCTAAGCCCGTTGTTTTTACGGGTAGTTATTTCAATGGTAACTGGTATATTGCGGGTTCAAGTAGTTTTATGGCCCATCTGATTCGGGACGCGGGTGCAACCTATGCCATAAAAGACACCGCAGCCACCCTTACCTTGGATTTTGAGGGTGTCTTGGGGCGTACAAAAACCGCAACCCATTGGATTGGGACTGTGCCCTTTGAGAATGAAGCGTCCATCAGACAAACAGATGGACGGTTCTCGATGTTGCCTTCGGCCCAAAAAGGAGCCTACTTCTCGTATGATGGGCGTTTTTTTGAAGCAGCGGTCTTAGAACCAGATGTTATTCTTCGGGATCTTCGGGCTATTTTTTACCCGGACCAGGCAAAAGACTATCGGATCCAGTATTTCAAAGGATTGCAATAATGCGTCACCGTTTCTGGGTACTACCTGTTTTGGGTATAGGTTTGTTTGGTTGGGCTTTGCTGGCAGGCAGTGAAGTTATTCCGGTGCAACATTTGTGGAACCCAAATCAACTTACGGATCAGCAGCGGGCGATTCTTTGGGCCATTCGACTCCCAAGGGCGCTTTCCGGCGTGTTGACAGGGGCTGCTTTAGGGGTTGCGGGCTTACTGATGCAAACCTACTTCAGAAATCCATTGGCTGGGCCATTTGAACTAGGGATTCAATCGGGCGCAAGTTTAGGGGTTGCTGTGGTTCTGCTCACGGGGCCGGGTATTGTTTCCACTTTTTCTCATATTCTGGCCGGAAGTTTGGGTGCGGGCCTTGCTCTATTCCTCATGTTACTTGCTTCACAGAGAGCCGGAGGAACCGCCTCGTTGTTGATTTTGGGGGTTTTGTTTGGCTATATCATTGGCGCGGTGGTCAATTTATTGGTCTTCTTTAGCCCGGCGGATCAAATCCGACTTTTTTCGATTTGGGGAATGGGGAGTTTTGGCGGGGTGTCTCCTAGTGATCTACTTTGGTTTGCCCCGATTGTGGGTGGGTGTTTATTGGTCGCGTGGCTGATGGCCAAGCCATTAAATGCTTTGATGCTGGGAATCACGTATGCCCAAAGTTTGGGAGTAAGCGTCGGTTCGGTTCAAACTTCTTTGCTTGTTATTGCATCGGTTTTAGCAGGTGTTACAACGGTTTTTTGCGGCCCTATTGCTTTTCTGGGAATTGCGGTGCCTCATATAGCGCGGCTTTATTTTCAGACCGCCGATCATCGGTTGCTAATCCCGGGGGCGGCTGTTTGGGGAAGTATGTTGGCATTGTTCGCTTCTAACTTAACGTTGCTCCCCGGAAATGGACAGATTATGCCACTGAATGCACTTATGGCTTTGCTGGGTTTGCCAGTCATTCTTTGGGTCTTGTTTAAACGTACCACTTTAACGAGCTGATTCGTTATGCTTTCCACCGAAAACTTGGCTATTGGACATCGGAAGAACGTGCTTCTGAAGCAACTAAACCTACGGCTTGAAGCGGGAGAACTGGTTTGCTTGATTGGGCCAAATGGTGCAGGAAAATCTACCTTATTAAAAACACTGGCAGGCTTGCTTCCACCCCTTTCCGGAAGCCTCATGTGGAAACAAGTCCCTGTTCGCAGTTTGTCGCCTCAGCAACGCGCACAACACCTCGCCCTGATCCTGACCGATCGTGTGGAGGCGGGTTACCTTACAGGACGCGAGTTGGTAGCCCTGGGACGGTATCCATTTACTGGCTGGAGTGGCCAATTGACGCACGAAGACCAACACTGCGTCGAGGAAGCCATTCAAGAAACCGGAGCTGCTCATATTGCAGACCGATTGTTGATGGAATTGAGCGATGGTGAACGACAAAGGCTTATGATTGCGCGTGCATTGGCACAAAAAACGCCCCTTATTTTGGCAGATGAGCCTACTGCTTTTTTGGACTTTCCCGGAAAAGTAGCATTATTTAGGTTGATGTATCAGTGGGCGACGACGGAAAAAAAAGCCCTGCTAATTACTACCCATGACCTTCATCTGGCCTTTTCGTTTGCAAACCGCTTTTGGCTCATAAATCGCTCTGGCATTCTCACCGATCTTCCGCCACACGAGATGGTGCAGTCGGAAGTTTGGAAAGATACTTTTCCCGAATGGAGCATGGCGCTTTAAACGGACGTTGCAGCAGGTAATCGGAAAACTCTTGCATGCCAAGCGTCTTTTAAGGGCAATTCAAATGATTGATTTTCAAGGGCTTGTACTTCAGTAATGCCTGGATTAAAAACGATGGTTTCCGAACCAACATGCTGTTCCTGTACCATTTTACGAAAAACCGCTCTCGGTACAGATTGGACAGCACCCGTTGCATCCCGATAAAACACCTTGAGTGGAGACTCCCATGCAAAGCCAAATGCTTCGGGAACGGCACCAATGGCATGTACCGAAGCATCTATCCCACAGCCCGAAATGGTACCACCTTCTATAAATGCGCCTACACACAAAAAACGATCTGCCCAAAACCGTGCTGCCCCTCGAACCGGACGGCCATGAGACTTCCAAGTGGAAAAAAAGGTTTTTAATTGTTCCAGAACCGCTTGTTGAACCGATGCACTAAGTGGACGGTCTGCGATATAAACCCACGCTTGGGCGTCGGGTGGTAAGGCATTAAATTGCATATTCGTGTTGTCTTTTGAGTGTACAAATGGATGGAGAGATTGGGTTAACCAGCACATAAAGTGTTCCGAAGCCGAGGTTAGCAAGGCGAGGCCAGAAAAACTTATCTCATGTTTGGTCGCTCCACCTTCACTTGACGTTCTGCACGTTCTGCTTCCTCCGCTTCGTTGGTGGCCACCAAAACCAATTTGCCGGACGCCCTGGCTTCTTCTACCGTATTCCATACAAAGGCTTTGCCCGAATCATCTAAATTTGCGGTTGGTTCATCAAGCATCAAAACAGGTGGATTGGTAAGTAAGGCAAGCGCAAAACGTGCCCGTTGCTTCATTCCGGAAGAATAATTCCCCACCAATTCGTCGGCGCGTCCTTGGAGTTGGACTTTTTGAATCAGGGCCTCTTCGGTTGCAGTCGTGGTACCAAGCCCACGTACCCGTGCAACAAACCGCATGTTTTCACGAAGGGTAAAGCCTTCATACAAGTTTAGATATGGTGCAACCAAACCGATAAAAAAGGGACGTTCCGTTAGCTCTATGCCATCGGCCAACAGCTGAACCGTTCCAGCCGTTGGTGCAAGAATACCAGCCAAAATGCGCACCAAAGTGGATTTTCCGCTCCCATTTTGTCCGGTTATCGCCAAAAATTCTCCGGAGGAGGCCTGAATATCGAGGTTACGGAAGAGTAACCTGCGTCCAAACCGCATTTCCAATCCTTCTGCTTGAAGCCTTATAGACGCCATTTTACGCCCCTTGTCAAACGATTGCAGCATCCAAGACGATACAGGGAATTGTTCATCCAAATGTGGGTCAAGATTTTGGCTTAATCGCGGATTTAAGGGTGGTGGCTTCCATATAAAGTACTTCTGCCGTTTTTAGTACTTCACTTTTCGGGTACAACTCCACGAGACGGTTGTAGGTTGTAATGGCTTTATCGAAGCGTTCTGCTTGCTTGCTTTCCACACTGTTTTTGGCATACAGAACATACGAACGAATGGCACCCAGCAAGGCATTGTCTGCCCAAGAGGTGTCGGCATAATTTTGTAGAACCTGTTCAAAAGTATGTGCAGCGGCCTGATAGTATCCACGTCGTTCATACGTTTTTCCTGCTTCATACGCTTTTTGCCCCAGTTTTTCTCGTAATTCTTTGATCATAATACTGATCTGAGAAACTCGGTCATCATTGGGATACCGTTGCAGGAAAATATTCATATTGGTCAAGGCGCGGTCGGTATCGGTTTGGTCCAATTCAAAGGTTGGCGACAACTTGTAGTAGCAAATCAGGCGTTGGAACTCCGCCTCGATGGAGCGTGGATCCGAGCGGTATAACGAGACAAATCGCATCAGTTCTTGTTCGGCCACCATATAATCTTTGCCGCCCATGTAGCTCAGGCCGAGATAGTATTGGGCATCATCCGCCCATTCATTGGTACGGCCAAAGTCGAAGACACCTTTAAAGAACTCGATGGCATCGGTATAACGCTTTTTTTCGTAGAGCGCTTTCCCTTTTTCAAATGCTTCTTGAGGCGTCTGGTATTTCTGCTTGTTTTGCTTAGAACCACTACAAGCTGTAATACCTGTGGCCAGTATAAGCAATACTATTCCAAATAAGCGATACATTATTTTTTGTTTTAAATTGAGCCAAGTGATCCCGCAGGAACGCTGAAACACCTGTAATATTGCACACCGACCCGTAATTTTAACTTAACGGTCTAAGGTAATCAGACCATTGCGGTAACGGAGGTAGAAAACGGCTTGGTTTTGATTGCCATTTCGGAAATCATAGCGGCGCCCCAGTCCATCGAACGGTATGGCTGTCCTGATTTGTTGCTGGAGCGAACTGCCTTCTGGTGTATTGCGAATTTGCGTGATTAAAAAATTGGTCAAATCGTAACCAGCATGAGAAAGTCCCAACTCATCTGGCATTTGACCTGTTACGGATTGATATTTTCGTGCAAATTCCTGAACTCGCGGGTCGGTGGGGCTTACCCAAAAATCGCTCGTATAAGCTGCCCGATAACGGCTTGCCAAATCGGCATTAGACAAGTCATGCCAATCGGAATTTCCCAAGACCACATTGGTAGCGCGCACCTGATCTAACGATGTAAGGGCACTTTCGATATTTCGGGCCGCGTCTCGGCCATTAATGGGCATATAGATAGCTTGGGCTTGCGCGAGTTGGGTTGCCGGAATGGAACGTCCGAATTTTGCCCATTCACTGGCCGAGGTCAATGCCTTGCTAAAGACCACCGTTCCGCCCAACCTCCTCACTTCGGCAGTGAAAGATTGTACGGTTTGTTCATTTTGTGAATTGCTCTCATAAGCAACCCCCACATTTTTGTATCCCAGATCGGAAACGGCGTACCGTGCCATCAGTTGACCACGCATGGTGAAGGTCGAACTGGCTTGGAAGACATAGCGCTTTCCGTCCGAAACCCGACTTTCGGTTGCAACAGGCGCGACCATTACTACTTGTGAACGGTCTGCAACTTCGGCAGCCGAAAGTGCCTCTTGACTAAACAATGGCCCGATGACCGCACCAACTTTACCATCTCGGATGAGCGATGTCATGGCAATTTGAGCGGGGTCCAGTTCTCCGCCGGAGTCTCGGAATACCATTTTAACTGGAATTCGTGGACGTGAATTGTTGTAATCTTCTACGGCAATTCGGATACCGTTAAACAAGGCCCGTACATAGGTGTCACTTGCTTTAAGTGGTAGGGCAATGCCTAGGTTAAACACTTGGGGCTGTTGTGGGTTATTGTTCTGGCCAGATGCCATGCTTTTTAGCCTGCTGGCATCCGAAACATAGCGGCTATCCGGATATTTGCTTAAAAGTTGGTTGGCCAACTCGATACTTTCTTTAAACATCCCTTGCGAAAACAAGGCCCGTGCCCCCATCAACATGGCTGCGGTAGTTTTTTGGTTCAGCGGAAAGTCCGAAACAACCCGCGAAAAACGTTGGTAGGCCAAATTGTATTCTTGCTGACGGTACAATTCTAAACCGCGCTCGAAGGTAAATTCCGCCACTTCGTTTTTAGGAACGGCCTGTGCGGACGCACTTGTCGCGGGCAAGAGCAAAAGGAGAAAGAGAAAAATACGTTTCATAGCTTCAATCATTTTTTTGGTTCTATTCCCATTCGATGGTTGCGGGTGGCTTGGAACTAATGTCATACACAACCCGGTTTATTCCACGAACTTCATTGATAATACGATTAGAAACATGTGCCAAAAAGTCATGTGGCAAATGGGCCCAGTCTGCGGTCATTCCATCCACACTTGTGACGGCGCGTAAGGCACAAACGTTTTCATACGTCCGCTCATCTCCCATTACCCCCACAGATTGTACGGGAAGTAACACCACAAACGCCTGCCAAGTTTCAAGATAGTATTTTTTCTGCTTGAGTTCTTCGATAAATATGGCATCGGCTTCTTTTAACAACGCCAAACGTTCGGGTGTGATTTCACCAATAATGCGGATCGCCAGTCCCGGACCAGGGAAGGGGTGACGATCCACAATGGTTTCAGGAACATTCATAAAACGGCCAACTGCGCGGACTTCATCTTTAAAGAGTTCGCGAAAAGGTTCTATGAGTTGAAACGGAAGGTTTTTAGGAAGTCCTCCAACATTGTGGTGAGACTTAATGGTGACAGAGGGGCCTTTGAACGAGACACTCTCTATGACATCTGGATACAGGGTTCCTTGTGCCAAGAATGCAGGCTTTAACCCCAATTCATCCGAGATTTCATGGGTCACCTGCTCAAAAGCCTCGATGAAAACCCGTCCGATGATTTTGCGTTTGGCTTCGGGGTCTGTAACTCCTGCCAACTCGTTCAGAAACCGATTGGAAGCATCAACGGCTTTCAGCCGAATGTGGAAATGATCGCGGAAAGTTTCTTGAACCTGCGAAAACTCCCCTTTACGCAGGAGACCGTTATTGATGAAAATACAAGTAAGCTGGTCTCCTAATGCTTGATGCAGTAGGACCGCCGCCACCGATGAATCTACGCCACCGGATAAGCCCAAAATCACGTGTTGGTCGCCTACTTGTTTCCGAATTTCGGCAATCTTCTCCTCAACAAACGAAGACGCCGTCCAATCCCCTAGACAACCACAAATATCCAGTACAAAATTCCGGAAAAGGGTTTTACCTTCGGGTGTATGGGCCACTTCAGGATGAAATTGAACGCCCCAGATAGGTTTTGTATCCGACCGTACTGCGGCAATCGGTGCATTTTCGGTGTGTGCGATGCCCCGAAATCCATCAGGCAGTGCCGTCAGATGATCACCATGGCTCATCCAAACAGTGGCGTTTTCGGGCATATCAGCAAAGAGGCGTTCGCCATAAACGGCATTCAGGTGTGCCCTGCCAAACTCTCGTTTAGAGGCCCGTTCTACGATCCCGCCCTGAAGATGGGCAATGGCTTGAAGTCCATAGCAAATTCCAAGTATGGGCATTAGGCTACCATCCGAGCGGTATAAGTCCAAGAATGCGGGGTCCAACTGCGGGGCTCCGGCATCATAAATTGAATTGGGACCGCCCGATAGCACAAGACCGGATGCTTGCAGGGCTTCTACTTCGTGTACAGGCTTTGTACAGGGGTGAATCTCGCAATAAACCCCCAATTCACGGATGCGTCGTGCAATCAGTTGTGTGAACTGTGAGCCAAAATCCAGAATAACAATTTTTTGATGCATGTATTTTTGATGCTAATTTCGCCACCTGACCCAACCTTTTTGGCATGTTGTGCCCTTCCCGAAGTCTGTGTTCAAAAAAAACCTTGCGCCTTGGTGAACCTTGGTCTAAATATAGCCACCTCATAGGTTAACCTAATTTCCGAAAAGAAAAAATCACCGAATCTATGATACCGGTGATTTTTTCAAAAGCCAGTTGGTATTATTTCAGGCTAAAACCACTCATGAAACCCGTGTCGAATTGCCCAGAGATAAATCCGGGGTCTTCCATCAACTGGCGATGAAATGGAATGGTGGTTTTTACGCCTTCTACCACAAATTCATTTAATGCGCGCCGCATTTTGGCAATGGCCAGTTCACGGGTCCGTGCCTTGACAATGAGTTTGGCAATCATCGAATCATAATAGGGGGGGATTACATATCCCGCCGAAGCATGTGTATCTACCCGCACGCCATGTCCTTTTGGGGTATGGAATGCCGTAATTTTGCCTGGAGAAGGCCGGAAATCACGGTAGGGATCCTCTGCATTGATTCGGCATTGGATGGAATGCCCCGAGATCGGTATTTGCCAATTCGGATCAATAGATTCGCCATTGGCCACTCTGAGCTGCATTTCGATCAGGTCAATATCGGTCACTTCTTCTGTTACAGTGTGTTCTACCTGAATCCGAGTATTCATCTCCATGAAATAAAAGGCCCCAGAGGCGTCTAAAAGAAACTCTACCGTTCCTGCCCCTTCATAATTCAGGGTTCGTGCGGCTTTACAAGCGGCTTCGCCCATACGTTGGCGCAAGTCGTCGTCAACAGCGGGGGAAGGTGTTTCCTCGACCAATTTTTGATGACGGCGTTGTATTGAACAGTCACGTTCGCCGAGGTGAACAACATTTCCTTTGCCATCACCCAAGATTTGAACTTCCACATGGCGTGGGTTGAGAACTAATTTCTCCATATATACATCGCCGTTTCCGAAGGCCCCTTCGGCCTCTTGACGTGCCGTATTGAACGCTTTCAATAGCTCTGATGATGCAAAGACGGGGCGCATCCCGCGACCACCTCCTCCGGCACTGGCTTTAATCATAATGGGATAGCCCATTTCATTGGCCAAAGACAGGGCTTGCGCTTCGGAAGTCACCACACCGTCGGAGCCAGGAACAACCGGAACACCCGCTTTTATCATGGTCTCCTTGGCCTTGCTTTTGTTGCCCATCAGGTCAATAGATTCCGGAGAAGGCCCGATGAACTTAAGGCCATGATCCTGGCAAATGGCACTGAACTCACTGTTTTCCGAAAGGAACCCATAGCCCGGATGAATGGCATCCGCCCCCGTCACTTCGGCTGCCGAAATAATCCGGTCTATGCGCAGATAACTTTCTTTGGAGGCTGGTGGGCCAATACACACCGCTTCATCGGCAAAGCGAACTGGAAGCGAATCTCGGTCTGCCGTAGAAAATACGGCAACTGTCTTGATGCCCATCTCGGCGCAGGTTCGGATAACCCTAAGGGCAATCTCGCCTCTGTTTGCAATAAGTACTTTTTTGATCGCCATAAATGCAGGTATAAGAATAGAAATTGATTAACCGATAACAAACAATGCCTGGTCGTACTCGACTGGTTTCCCATTTTCAACCAGAATCTGGAGAACCGTTCCGGAAACCTCTGCTTCAATTTCATTCATTAGTTTCATGGCTTCGATAATACAAAGCGTCTGGCCTTCGCTGACCGAGTCGCCCACTTTGACGTATGGGGGCGTTTCCGGAGAAGAAGCACTGTAAAAAGTGCCAACAATGGGTGCTTTTACCACATGTCCCGAAGGGCTCGCTGAGGCCATAGGGGCCTCGGTTTTGGGAGTCGGCTGGGGCGCCGGAGCAGGAGGCGTTGCCGCCTGTACAGGTAGGGGAGCAGGTAAGGGAGGAGCATAAGGCATCATCGGTGGGTACATGGTAGGCATAGGGGCCGCATGTTGTACACTGATAGTTGGGGCGTTTTTGCGAATGACCAACTTAAAGTCTTTTTCTTCGATTTCAACTTCGGCTACGCCACTTTCTCCAACCATTTGGAGCAATTCGCGTAAATGTTTGAGATCCATGATATTTGTGGGTGAGCGTGAAAGAAGGAGGGTGTCGAATGCGCTAAGATACGATGAAAACGCATTTAAAAAGCGGCTAAAACCGATAAAAAAGAAAAGGGGTGCAGAAACGGGTCCATGACCCCATTCGGACACCCCAAGATCGGTTCTTATTTGTTAACCCGTGCCAGATAGGTACCGGAGGTGCTTGTGGTATCCACACGAATCAGGTCCCCTTCGTTGATAAACAACGGAACCATGACAGTGGCCCCCGTCTCGATAACTGCAGGCTTAGTTGCACCAGTAGCCGTATCACCCTTGAGTCCTGGATCGGTTTGTTCTACCCGTACTTCAATGGTTTTGGGAACTTCTACGGTCAGGATTTCACCGGTTTCAGCATGGATCAAAACATCCACTTGGCCATCTACTTTGAAGAAGCCCTTGCCCGATATGACCTTCGCGAGTGGCGCTTGAATCTGATCATAGGTCTCGGTGTGCATAAGATGGAGCCCCATCTCATCTTCGTACAAAAATTGGTATTGGTGCCGTTCAACGCGGGCGGTCTCAACCCGTTCGCCTGCCCGGAAGGTATTGTCAACCACTTTGCCGGAACGAACATTTCTGAGCTTTGAACGAACAAATGCACCACCTTTGCCAGGCTTAACGTGCATGAATTCAATAATTGTCCAAAGATCACCGTTCCAAACAAGGGTCAGGCCATTCCGAAAATCGCTGGTATCTGCCATAATGTTTGGTGATATGGTTTGGTGAATAATTTTATACAGAACTGCCAATATAGGCATTCTCTTTGGGAATCCCATGCGTGATAGACGAACTCTTGTCAAAGAAGCAATGGAAAAGAAAAAGCTCCGGAAAAACTCCGGAGCTTTCTTCATGCCTTTTGAGCCAATATTTACTCAACCGCCAGTAACATTAACGGTGACGGTTGTGCCGTAACGAATGCTCCCATTGGTGCCAACGGATTTAGGCTGTAGCACGTGCATACCTATGGGCAATGTCCGTGTATCCAAGAAAAAGTTGTAAGGATCCGAAGCATCCGTCGAAACCTGGACACCATTTAATAAGAGGCTGACCGATTGGATGGGTGTTGGCTCTTGTGCGGTAGCATCCACTTGGATGACTCCACGAACTTGTTGGCCTGTGGTATGGCTGGTAATGGCAACCCGTGGGCCGGCCCCGTTTCCGTTGTTCACCACAACACTTTGGGGCAGGGTAATGGTTCTCGCGCCTTCCGAGTCCGTAATGGCTGCCTGAAGTTGATAGGATCCGTCTGGTCGTCCGGTCGAGTCCCAGATATATTCAAAAATGGGCTTGGGGCCTGCTGTTAAGCGGCTGGCTTCACCTATTTCTACACCGTTTACGGAGACCAAAACTTTCTCGACCAAAGCATCGGTGTTTATGGCTTGGGCTTGAACCCATACCCGAACCATCCTGCCCACAACATTTCCGGTTTTCGGGGAGATCATATCACCAACGGGTGCAACATCAACTACGGCGGGGGTATCACATCCCGGCATGATGACCAATACGCCCAACATGAGCAGACTAAGGAAAATGGATCGAACCTGTTTCATCGTTAACTAATGGTTGCTGTGTTATAAAAAACCTACTTGACACCGAAGAAAAATGACCACTTCCGTACCTTGATGAATCCCAAACGGGATCGTGTCGTAAGCAGAGGGACTGGGGGCTTCCTTTCTACCAGAAGCTATAGGCAAAATTCAGACCAAAGCCACTCGGAAGCGGTCTGTTTTGGATGACATCAGCAAAAATATCGTTGCATGTGGTTCCGGAAGTTATGGAGAAGCCCATTTCATGGTTGTATTTCTTCAGCGATGATACTATTTTTGACGCTCAAAATAAAAAATGTCCGATATGTCATTTACTTTTTCAACTTCTGATTTTAACAATATTGGCCAAACACTCGGTGTCATGCCGAAGGAAGAAGGCCAGATGGTTCGGTACGAGCTTTCAGACCCCGCGTCTGGACGCAAACTGGCGCTGGAAATTCAGCCAGAAGTGGCGATCCCACATGCGGAAAGCCTTTCATTGGTCACCGTTTTTGCCTCGAATGCTTTTTTGCAGCTTCAGGGATGCACCGGGTTTATTGCCAGTGAGGAATTGGGTGAAGTCATTTTCTTTGCTCGTCGTAACGGTGCCACCAATGGATTGGTCGTTGAAAAAGGCGCAGGATGTTCGCTCTATGCCAACGTAGAAGATGCCTTGTTAAATGCAGACTTTACGCAACTCCCGCCCGAAGTGATGATGAGCAGTGTTGCCCTGTCTATGACGGAAGACTTGTTTAACGACCTTAGTTAGTCCAGATATGACCCCATACGAAGCACCACTTGCGATCGAAAACGAACACGCTAGCCTGCAATTGGATCTGGAAAAAATTAAAACCCTCGTATATCTGGTATTGGATGGCGAGGGTTTTACCTTAACTTATCTGGGCATTGTCTTATCGGACCACGAGGCCATTCACGCCATGAACCGCGAATATTTAGGCCACGATTATGAAACCGATGTACTTTCCTTTCCACTGCAATCCGGTCACCACATTCGCACACACAGGCAGGTTGAAGGCGAGATCTATGTAGATTTAGACACTGCCTTAGAAGTGGCACCAGAATACCATACGGTATTTGAACAAGAAGCACTCCGTTATATTGTGCATGGGCTGCTACACCTCATGGGCTATGACGACGCCACCGAGGAGGCGCGGAAACTCATGTCTATGCGCGAAGATCAATATTTAAAATTGCTGTAAGTTATTTATGATCAATATCTTACAATATTGGTCTTCCAAAATTTAGCCGATTTACTTGGTCACCAATTTGATAGCCCAGATCAAGGCCACGTTCAATATCCATCCGGTAATGAAGTCCTCCGTATAGGCGTGAAAAAGCGGATTCTTGTGCCACTTGCTCAAAATTGTTGAAAAAGCGGATGGTTCTTGAAAATCCGAAATAAACCTGTGTTCGGTCAGAGAACGACCGATTGGCCCCGAAAATAGAGGTAAAGACCTTGGAGGCGGCGCCAATCTCGGATGAATGCCCCGAAACATATGCCGGAAACGGCGGCGTTTCTATAAGGGTGTTCCAGTTTGGATCAATATACCGCTTAATATAGGTTACGGGACGGATCAAGAAATACTCGTATTTCACCCACCAACAACGAATAAAAGCATCGTTTTCTGCTATGCCCATCTTGGCATAAGCCAAAGCGGAACGTGCCAAACTGGCGCGGTCTTCATCTAAAAGTTGTGTCAAAATACTAAAGGTGTGTCCAGTAGGCGTACAAGTAAGAAAGGGGTCGTCTGCCCAAAAGCGTGCAATCTCTTTTTGATCTTCTGTATTGATCTGAGACTGGGTATAAACTTCAAGGGCTTCCTTATAAAACGTGGAGTTCGGATCTGTAGAAAACGGATGTGGCGCGGGAATCTGGGCCGAACTATTGGTTGCAATCATGAGCCGATTGTTTCCCCACTTGGGTCCGACGCCTTGCCCTGAACCCGTTTCTTGCCAAGCAGAGGCCGCAGAACTGGGAACGAGGCCATCATGCGGTCGGAGGTACCCTTCGTGTCCGCCATCACTCTTCGACCATTCAAAAATGGCATTGGCCATTTCTTTGCCATACTGTACAGAAAGGGCAGCCGTTTCAGTTTTTTCGTTGGTTGTCAATACTTTGTTCATGTAAGACTCTAAAGAATCCAATGAATTCCGGTCTTTTGGCCTAAGGTTAACAAAGAAATTACGCATGGTTTGTGCCATCGCGGCATTGGCGGCAATACCCCAATTGTAAGACTTTGTAGGATCCGTTTTGGGCAGTTTATCGGCACTTAATTGGTTGAGTTGCCCTGCCAAGGAAGCCGATTCTGCCATTCCAGGCTGTACTGTTTGGTATAAAGCCACGCCCATATATCCAAAAGCACGGGCAGCCATAGGTGGATAATACCCATCGGTGGTTTTGACCACTCGACACAATAACTTGAACCATTCGCGTGCTACCTCGCCGCCATGTTCATGAGCAGCAATGCTGGCATGGGCGTCGGATGGTTCGGTCAAGGACTTATCACATCCAGATAATAGGAGAGCGAAGAAGAGCAGTGGCCACCAGTGGGTATGTATATTAATCTTTTTCATAAGTCGAATGTTTGGTTTTCCATGATGCGTCTTTTTGCTAATTTCGTGCCATAATGCGCAATTAATAAAGTAAACAAGTTGAAAAAAGAGGGACAGAACAAGGGTTTCTTTACTTGGCTTTGAACCCAGTTCATTTGTCCACAACGTTTTCTAAGAAAAATAGTAACTGGTTAGCCTGATTCCAAAATTGTTATCGGGCATTGAAAAATAGTTTATTTTTGTGTTTCAATGGAACTACCCAACGACATAGCAAGCTGCCACCGGATAATCCTGGAATTGGTAGCCGTTATTGAAGGCTTCAA
>JAEUSQ010000045.1 GCA_016788705.1 Bacteroidetes Order II. bacterium | reverse complement strand
CATGAGCGGTGAAATAAATCCCACCCAAGCCATGCACATTTAAACTGCCCCAATTATCATTGCCCGAATCCCTGCGTTCCCGCTTCTTTTTCCACTTTGTTTTCCCTGTTTTAAGGTCCAACGCAATGAGTCTGTCCGTTTCATGCAGGAGCACGATATCTCCATGTTGATGAACACTATTTGCACCCCATACAATAGCCTCATCATCTGCCTTCCATTTGATACGTCCAGTAGCCCTGTCCAACATCATTGGGCGCTTGTCAGAGTCATTGGTGCTGATATCGCCAAAGGTAAATACGCCATCTGGTTGTAGGGGTGGGCGTTTTCTAACTCCATACGTGATGAGTAAGGTGTTTTTCTTCTCTACCTTGCTTTGCCGCCATAGGTTTTTGAGGGTCAGCCCATCGGAGCTGATCACCTTTCCTTCGTTGTTTACATCACAGCCGGCACTCGTGAAGAAAAGGAAAAGGAGCGGGAAAAAGAAATTTTTGCTCATATAGGTATAGGTTATAGGGGGCCGAAGCCCCCTGATTTATCTTCGCGCCACATTGAATGTGTGTCCATAACGACCTCGGCTTTCCATAACATCTCTTATTTCATCAAAAACACGGGGGTGGTGTCTTTGTTCGGCATGATTGATCCCCTCATCCTCCACCACAATCTTACCAACAGCATTGGCAAAAGTTTGGGATGCAGCGGTGATAAAGCCATCCCCCATAGAATCGGAGGTACGCACACCTGCGTATAGCATGTTCCAATCACGCTCGGTCCAATATAAAAGTTGTGCCCCACCCGTGAACCATGCATTTGCACGAGCTATGTTAAGCGGTAATGTCCACGGACTCTTTATTCCTCTGACTGTATAAAAAACACCCATTGCCATCCAAGCATAACCTGCGCCATGGGCAATGGTTACCGCAGTTCCTTGGTCCATGTTTTTATCACTTGCTGCCAGTCTATAAGCCGCATTTCTATCTTCGTAAGTAGCAATGCTGACAAACGGTACAGTGGTGTTTTGATTGCCTTGGAAAAAAGCAGCATCGGGTTGTAACTCTTTAGATGATTGATTGGATCTTTCACTTAGCTTGCTACCTATTAGATTCTGAATCATCATTGTTAAATCTTTGCCGGTTCCTAAAACTGCCAACATATTTACAAAAGAAACCGCCGGACAACGACTTGGACCTGCCATGATATTTGCCGTTACTTTATCGGTTGTGTTTTTTGCAAGTCCACTTTCTAGTGATCTTGCGATTTCAGCACCATGATGTGGCGTACCAACTGTAATGGCGGCACTAAATGGCGCTCCTCCTTGTTTGTCTATTTGTCGGAGTGTAATCCCGCCCATGCTATGTCCAATTGCAAGTGAGTTGGAGCCACTCATTTTACTTCTTGCATCATTCCCTGCCTGAGCAATACCATCACTACTTTGATAATTGAAGGCTTCTGCAGCAAGTTTGTGAGTACTATTAAGTGCAGAAACCATATTTTGCAGTTTGTCAGAAGTGCCGTTGTGCCCATGTAGGACGTATGCCTTTCGGTCTTGTCCTTGTAACGACGGAACCAAGAGCAACAAAATGCCTAAAATAATTGCATGTTTCATAATGTTAAGTTTTTATTGGTTAAGCAGGTTGTTTATTTAGATATCCGAAGGTTTTTGTATCGTGCTTCCCCACTAATCACAGATGTGCCCCCGTTTTGGACTAATTTAGTAATGCTTTTTTGTGAAGCAATGACCTTTTCGCCATCGTGCATCCGGTAGGTATAAGATACATCTGTAAAAAGTTTACCCTTTATTTCTGCCGTTTCACGTATGATTTCGTTTTTCTCATTATCAAAAAACGTCTGAACATTCAAAAGATCACCTGTTTCGTTATCAGTTTGCTGATAGGAGTAGGCTGTCAATTTCCCAACTTCTCTTTTGTACGCAGAAGAAGGGATATGCTCTTTTGTTGGTGCAGCAAAAGGCATCATAAACGGTTTTTGTGTTTTGGAGAGTGCTCCCACCCCGCCAGATTCTTCTTCCAGAGTAAGCCCTTGGGTATTCATGCGCTCAATTATGTTACCACTTTCATCATATAGTATGGTTTCCGTAGGGGTAACACGTGTGAGGCCAATATTACGAACATCAGGTATGTCACGTGGAATAGTGGTCTCTGCATTCCATAAAGTCCGAATATCCATTACATAGTTACCCCCACCATAGACAGACACCTCTACATTTTGTTCAACATTGTAGGGGTCGGGTGTAACTTCCCTTTTACTTAACCTATCCGTTCTATCAAAGCCGTGAAGAGGAATGAATTCCGATTCGATTTTTTGCTCAAGGTCGAAAGAAATTTTTTTAACGACTGGTGGATCACTTTGATCAACGCCGGGGGCGGGCTGTAAATTATCCTTGCATCCTGCTAATAGAAGCGATACAAAAAACAAGGACAAAATAGGTTTGAGAGTAAAACGCATATCATTGTTGGATTTAGTGAATGGTTACATGCAAAATAATATACCCTTTTGCATACCATACCAACCTTTCGCCCAACCTTTCGCCCAACCTTTTTCTAAACTTTTTGCCCAAAGGTAATTCCTTAATAGGTTGACTGGATTTTTGTGAACACTAATTAAAGGTGTTTCATAGACGCGTAAACACATGCGCTTTGGTTCATTCAAAGCGGATAATTGCTCATCATAAAAATAGATTACGCGAAGGAAGGTAAGGGTAGTGGTGATGTGTGACCGTTATTGATTTTTACGCACATTTTGCGAAACACATTCACGATTTTTGGTCTTGTAGCAGGGCTACCGCCAGCCAGCAATCCTCATGACGGGTAAAAGGAACCACCCAGTGCTGCCCGATGTGATCTGTGACCAAGGCTTCTTGGGCATCGAGGTTGATGTGGGCCTGTATTTTTTTAGGAGAAAGCCGAAATCCTGTTTTTAAACCCTTGAGCACCGCTTCTTTAATGACCCAAAGCAAGATGTTTTTCTCATTTTGTGGGGCGTCTAAGGCATGAAAAGCCTCGTAATCGGTCGGAGGCAGTAGGAATTTCCAGAGGTCGTCACGCCTTTTTTGGATGTGTTCTAAGTCTATCCCAACAGGAGTAGGCGCAAAGACTGCGGCGGCTTCAGAAGCCGTATGCGTAACGGAGACATAGAGGGGCGGGTCTAATACGAGGGCCGGGGCGCCGGAAGGCTCAGTAACAAGAGGAATTTCATGGGGTAGCTGATTCAGATGGGGCATCAGCAAGGTGCGCATGGCGAGGCGGCCTGCTAAGTAGGTGGCACGACGGCTCTCATTGGTAAAAGTCGCAGCATGGTTCCGTTCTTCTTCCGAGACTAATTTAATGCAATTTGCCGGGAACGGACACCTGACAGGCATGATGCAAAGGGATTGCTGCTGCATCAACGCCGAGATGGAAGGCGGGGATATGGTCATGCCATTCGTTGAAAAGAAAAGCCCGATCATGAATAAAAAATCGGGCTTAGGTCGTTATATGATAACAAATTAACCTTTTGCTGCCGCATAAAGACCCGCAACAGCGTCCCAATTCACCACATTCCAAAAAGCGGCAATGTAGTCGGGACGGCGGTTTTGGTAATGCAGGTAATAGGCATGCTCCCAAACATCTAAGCCGAGGATGGGCGTATGGCCTTGCATCAAGGGGCTGTCTTGGTTGGCCGTTGAATAGGCTTCCAATTTACCCTCGGCATTTACCACGAGCCAAGACCACCCGCTGCCAAAACGGGTAGCACCGCCTTGTGCAAATTTGGTTTTGAAGGCATCAAAAGAACCAAATGCGGAATCTAAGGCCGCTGCCAAATCACCTTTTGGGCCGCTGCCATTATTCACTTTCATGATGTTCCAGAACAACGTATGGTTGGCATGGCCGCCGCCATTGTTAATCACGGCTTGGCGGATGTTTTGGGGAACATTGTTGATGCCACGTAAGAGGTCTTCGATGGACAACGCCTGAAGATCGGCATGGCCCTCCAAAGCGGCGTTTAGGTTGTTTACATAAGCCTGATGATGTTTTCCGTGGTGGATTTCCATTGTTCGAGCATCCACATAGGGTTCTAAGGCATCGTAGGCATAAGGTAAGGGTGCAAGGATATGACTCATTTTTTTGTTGGTTTGGGGTTGGACTTGCTTTAATGCAGGAGCAGAACATGCCGTTAAACTGGTTAAAGCAAGGGTTGTGAGGAAATCTCTTCTTTTCATACAAAGGTGATTGGTAGGGTGAAAAGAACTGGACTTGCAACGCCTTTTGTGCTGGGAAGTTCAAAATAGGGCGTCAAGGTTTGGTTAAGAACGGTTGGTGTCGAAGAAGGTCACGTTTTGCCGAAAGATAAGTAGGGATAAGTAGGTCTAACGTCATGCAAAAGACCAGCAATGCGTAAAAAAAAAACCTGAAGCCAAAAAAAATACTTCAAATGAAGTACATAAGGCTTTGAAGAGGGGTGTACCTTTATTTGAACCCTTCAAAACCCTTTTCTATATGCAAGAAAAAATTTTAATAGACACCCTTCTTGGTCTTTCGGCGTGCCGCTATGGGGTGGAGCAAAAAAATGCTGCTTTTCAGATGAAACTCAGTGGGGCGATGAATGACGCTTGGACGGGGAAAGCCAGTTTTTATCCTGCGACACGGGTGGATAACCACGAGCCAGCCCTGCGCCTTCAATGCTATACGTACCAACAAAAAGGGCTTGTTTTCCATATTCCAACGACAAAAATTTTCTCTGGACAATCTTTTACGCTTAGCCCCGACATCAGGGAAGATGCCTTGTTGTTATTGCTTTCGGGATTTGAGGGACTTTTGGTTCCGGTTTCTGGGTTTTTGTCTTTCGACGAAGTGAATAGTCGGTTTTATGGGGGAAAATTTGAACTTATCCTACGTAATGAAGTACATCTGAGCATGGACAAAATGCCGGAAATCAAGGTGAATGCAACCTTTCGTGCAACACCTGGATGGCCTAATTTCGACCTACTCATAGGAGGCGTTCATTGCCTAAACTGAGGGCCTTGTGGTTAATTCGGGGTAAACATTGAAAAGCGTGTTTCGTTTCGGTAATTTTATATCCTTACACTTACCGAAACGAACGTACATGTCTGCTTTGTTCCGCCGTTGGCCGCTCTTGCTCTTACACTTTGTCACCGCTTTGTTCTTGGTGCGTGGTGCGCAGGTGGCACTTGCTGACCGCCTTTTTTGGGATATTGAGTGGATCAATGGCGGTTTGGTCACGGCAGTCTTAGACCATAGTCCAGCAAAAGCGGCGGGTCTAATGCCGTTAGATTGGGTGCTTAAGGTAAATGACGCAAAACCTTCGGAGATGCCCCATTTGGTCTCAAAGGCCGAAGCTGGGGAAAAGCTCTCTCTTCAAGTGCTCCGGAATGGCCAGCAACAAACAGTATGGTATCTGGTGACAGTTGCACCTTTGGAAAACAGGCTCAATGAACTTATGAAGCCCTTTGTGGGCTTTTCGTTTTGGGTGATTGGGTTGATATTGGTGGTGTTTCAACCGTCTCATAGGGTCGCGCCCATCTTTTTGGTTTCGTCTATTATCGCCACGTTCATGCTTTCTGCTATCACCTTACGGATCACTTTACCGGGTGGCTTATTCGTCTCAAATATTTTAGAAACCATTATTGGCGTACTGGCCATCCATAACTATGCACTTTTTCCGTCATCTATCCCCAAAAAAATGCTAATATGGTTGATGGGTATTATGTATGGGTTGTTATTTTTGATGGGGTTAGCAGCTTTTGGGGCGGTTTATTGGACGGATGATCTGGGGGTGCGCACCTGGCAGTTTCGGCTTCAGGAAGTATTTACCGATGTGGGTTTTATGGCTGCATTGCTCATTTTACTCTGGCCCTCCATCCGTGCGGACAATATAGACCTCGCTCGTAGGAAGCGACTCTTGGTGTATGGTCTAACTTTGGGCTTGTTTCCGTTGGTCACTTTATACCGCCTGCCCACGGTATTTGGCAATGAGCCTTGGGTTTCTTATTCTTGGGTGTACCCATTTATTGTTTTTATACCCATTACCTATGGAATGGCTTTGCTACGGGGCGAATTGGGTAAAATTGACCGCTTCCTAAACCGCAGTTTGGTGTATTCTATGCTGCTTGGGATTTTTGTAGGAAGCTATTTTGTACTTTTTTTGTATCTGGAATCCTTACCTAAATATACCTTTCTTAAACCATTTGTGAGTGCCAGTATTGCGCTATTGGCTGCATTTGGTTTTCCTTACGTGCGCCAATGGCTCCAAAAACAGGTAGATGCCTTGCTTTATGGAGGCTGGTATGATTACCGAACCATTATTGACCAAAGTGCGATGCGGCTAAATTTTGTGCGAGATGGTACCGAAATGGCAGCGGAGGTTCGGGAAATCCTTCATTGGATGCGGTTTGAACAAGCGGTGTTGTTGTTTCCACAAGACATAGGTGGGTTTTGGGTGATAGATCAATTTGGGCTACTGGAATCCCAAATCCAGCAT
>JAEUSQ010000044.1 GCA_016788705.1 Bacteroidetes Order II. bacterium | reverse complement strand
GAAATCTTCAATTACATAGCGTGCTACTACAACCCGAAAAGGAGGCATTCGGCACTGGGCTATCTTTGCCCCGACAACTTTGAGGAACGCTACTTTTCTAACTTAACGCTGTGTCCGTGAAAATGGGACCATGTCAACCTTGTGGAGTCGGTCTTCCAAATAGGTCTGGGATTGATCGCCATGCATACTCGAAATTTTAAGGACTTTTTGAAGTATGTTAATAAAATAACTCCTCTTCAAAATAACTTCATAAAACTAAATGTATAGTGGTATGTTTTTACACCTATAAAATACTGATTAGCTCCGCCAAGTTAAGTTCGGAAATTCATGCACTGGCAAAAGAACGAAATGTTAAGATTATAGAATTGACAAGTTACCGAAAAAGCAAAAAAATCAGTATAAAAGATCAACAATTTTTAGTCTCTGAAATCACCCAATTACTCACACCAAACCCCGCCACACATGCTCCTTAACCTCTCCAATCATCCTTATGGCACGTGGCAGGCGGCTCAGCGGGCGGAGGCCGAACGGCGGTATGGCACGGTGACGGACTTTCCTTTTCCGGCGGTGGATCCGATGTTGAGCGGGGACGCGGTGGCGGCCTTGGCCGAATCGGTGGTAGAGAAGGTATTACAATCGCCACCGAATGCCATCCATGTGATGGGGAAAATGACCCTCACCTTTGTTTTGGTGGCACGGTTTCAGGCGGCGGGGCTGACTTGTTTGGCCTCTACCTCGGAACGTCTGGTGGTGGAGTCGGAGGACGGAAAAAAAAACCGTGACTTTTCAATTTGCCCAATTTCGGGAATATCCATCACTATCTATATTGACCTAATTCTAATAAGAACAACATTTTATCGTCTTTCCAACTGTTGAATTCGACGTTTGGCGTGTGTATGTATTGGCCTCCGTATCTTGGTGCAACGGTAAAAGAAAACCGATTTTTTTCAATGTAAATACGGAGGTCAAAATGGCAGATCCAAGTTTTGTTTTGAGTGCTGGCCGTGTGGTCGTAGCGACGTTTGGTGCGTCGGCGGCTGCGACGGGTACAGCGACGGTGTTGCTGGGGATTGGGGGGATGCTGTTGCTGGGCTTTGTGGGGTATGGAATTATGAACGTCTTGATGGCGGATGATGCGGTTGTAGCGAATGTAAAAACGGCGACCCTTTCGGATTTGATGAACGAGGTCATTGATCAAACAGACAAGCAACGTAAAGCGTAGCGGTTGTTGGATGGTACGTAGACCCTTTTTAGGGGAATGCGGTTGTTAAAGAAACGGGCGGCGGTTCCGCTCCCCTATTTGGAAGGCATTATGAAGCAGAAAAATACCTCATGGCGGCAATATGGGCCGCGAATCAGGGCGTTATCTCATCGGATAGCGCCTTTTTCGTTTTGGGGCGGCGAAGAAAACCAAGACAAGGCTCCGAACAACAGGGCCTTTCTATGATGATGGCTGGGTGTTCTCTCTTTTCCTGACATAAACCATTTTTTTAGGGCAAAGCCAAACGTATTTTACCCAAATGCCTTTCCCCTTCGTTAGGGAATTAAGACGTCCTTTCGGCCACGCGCAATGACGATGGGATGTTTTTTATAACTGACCTGATATTAAAGAGAGAGATACGTATAGTACTGTCGTGCTACGTTTCGGCCCTATCCTCCATTACCCAGAGGCGAGTACTTTTGCCAAAGCGCGTTGAGAAGGAGCCATATCACTAAACGCACACAGATGCACCGCCGCCTCGGGAACCATTGCAAAAAGTTGTGGGCTACCCAACGAAGCCAGAACCACAGGTTGTTGCCGCACAATGGCCTCCACAAATGCCTGATGGTGGGGTTTAAGTCCAAAACGATGCCAAGCCGCAGGCTTAACAATAGGCACTATCACCACCTGTTGGTATTTTGCAGCCACCTCCAGCAGCGCATCCAACTCGGCGGGATGCGTCAATTCCGAGACCTCCTCGTATCGGGCACGCGGAAACTGGGCACGGATGGCATCGGCAAGCGGCTGCTCGGTCGGATCCAGCGGCGTCGAGAAGGGCTTCATCAATACTACCAGCGTAGGAGCTTCGGGACGGGGTAACGGAAAGAAGGCAGGATCGGGCTTGAGCACCTGAACAGCACGCACCGCCATTTCATCGGCGCGATCTTGTGCTTGTGTACTCCCGATTTCTACATCGGGGAAATAAGTGGCCGGATTCACGTAAAAATCAGCACCGAATTTCTCTATAAAATGCGTTTTTAAGCGCCAGACCCGTTCAAGGGCTCCATCAATTCGGGCCTCGGTCAGTCGTCCCTCGGCAACTGCTTGCTCTACACCGGGAACAATTTCTGCTACATCGCGCACATCCAGCAAAATATCTACCCCAGCATTCAAGAGCATGATTGCCATCTCGGCTTCGTTTTGGTCTTCTGGGCCAATACCCCCCATCAACAAGCTATCGGTAATCACCGCCCCCGTAAAACCCATTTCGTGCCGGAGGAGGTTCACCAGAATCGGAAAAGAAGCGGTGGCCGGGGTTTTCGCATCATCCAACGCGGGAAAAGCCACATGGGCCGTCATCACCAGTTCGGCGCCGGCATCAAAAGCTTTTTGGAAAGGCGGTAAGTCATAACGTGCCAATTCCTCGCGGCTTGCCGAAACCTGTGCCAGTTCTTCGTGCGAGTCTTGGTCGGTATTGCCATGTCCCGGAAAATGTTTGGGGCATGTCAGCAGACCTTCGGCACGCGAACCCCGGATAAATGCCTCTACCAATCGCCCTGCCTCTTCTGGTGTGGTACTAAAAGCACGTGTAGCAATAATGGGGTTTTTAGGATTCCGGCTCACATCGGCCACAGGCGCAAACGCAATATGAACCCCCATAGCCAGCGCCTCGCGAGCGCCCATACGCCCAAACTCTGTGGCCAACGCCACCGCCTCATCGGCTGTACCCATCGCTTGAAAAGCCATGACATGTGGAAAAACCGTAGCCGGACGCATTTGCTGGCCCACCCCACGCTCCATATCCGTCCCCACCAATAACGGAAATTTTGCTGCCTGCTGCAATTGTTTTAGGGTTTCGGAAGCCGCCGGATATTGCCCGTTAAACAAGCAAAGGCCCCCGATGGCCCACTCCTGAATCAGGGCCAAGATTCGTGCTTCATCTTCGTTTACCCGCTTGGCTGGCGGCATATTTGACCCGATCCGAACAAAGAGTAATTGCGCAATTTTATCCCGAAGGCGTGTTGGGAAGTTCATGGTTGTGTCGTTTTTAAATCCCTCAAAAATCACCATGTCCGGTTGGCAGGCTTGGTGGTGTTTACTTTGCCATTTTTAATAATCTCCCAAACCATATCCGCATATTTTGGTCGAACCTCACGGATTTTTTGGTTTTCGCGGGTAGGATACACCCGATTGGTCAGCAGAATGGCAAACAGTTTGGCATCCGGATCTATCCATATACTGGTTCCAGTAAATCCGGTATGGCCATAGCTTCGAGGCCCCCACTTTGTACCCGCTGTGGTATAACCCGAACGCGGCTTCGTATCCCAACCCAATGCACGGGTACTAAATCCGGGTTGTTGTACTTTGGTAAACAAGCGAATGGTTTCGGGCTTCAGGTATTGTTGTCCGCCATAAGATCCTTCATTTAGCATCATATGGGCAAAGATGGCCAAGTCGTTGGCGGTAGAGAACAAGCCAGCATGGCCAGACGTACCTCCCAGCACCCAAGCACATTCATCATGTACCTCGCCCTGCATCAATTTTTTGCGGAAATACGTATCTTTTTCGGTTGGCACCACCGCCAGATCATCCCCGGCGCCATTCGTCGGGCGAAATCCGGTCCGGTTCATGCCCAAAGGTATCCAGAAGTGTTGTTTCAGATACGCATCTAACGATTTCCCAGAAATACGTTCAACGATCAACCCCATTAAGATCATGTCTAAATCGCTGTACTCCATTTTGGTGCCGGGCGTAAAATACAATTTATCGGCAAAAATATGTTGCAAGACCCCCTCCCGCGAATGAATGCCCATGTTGTAGAACGCATAAAAGGCTTTTAGGCCACCGGTATGGGTCATGAGGTGGCGGATCGTGAGTTGGTCTTTTCCATTTGGTGCAAATTCTGGAATAAACTTCACCACCTTGTCGTCTAAGTGCAGTTTTCCCTCTTCATACAATTTCATGACGGCAGTGGTTAGTCCCACCACCTTGGTCAAGGACGCCAGATCGAAGGGCATATCCGGCGAAACAGCCACATCCGAGTCATAGGTTTGGTAGCCATAGGCTTTCGCCCGAACGAGTGCTTGATCCGTTCCAAATGCCGTTGCTGCCGCAGGAAAGGCTTTATTCCGAATCGCCCCCTCTAACAATGCATCAAGGGCGGCAAAACGCGCTGGATCGAATTGATGCGTTTGATTCATGGGATACAGAGGCGAAACAGTTAATCCGCTCCACAAGGGATACAACCCTGGCACCGTAACAGGCAATTTGCCTTGAACGGCTTTTCGTCCGGCCAAAGCCTCGGCTGCATTTTGAACCGAAGCGGGATCCGAACCATAGGCCACCGCAAAAACCGAAGGCTGTGCTTGCAGACCATGGGTAAGATAGGGTGAACCAAACGAAATCAGGATTACGGTTTTGCCAAGGGCGATTAATTTTTCTAAAAAAGCTTTGTGTTTCATAACCGTTTGTTGTTCTTGCGGGTTGCCATGAAAACCAATATAGGCCGGAACAAGGAAGACATCGGCATTCGATGCTTGGCTCAAAACTGTTTCATAATCAAGGGAATTGCTCCTGCGGTCCAATAAAAAGGTTTGTATTGCCCGAAGGCCCACCGATTGTAAGGCCCGTTGGAACCCTTCCCCTACTTTCGGGTCGTCATCGTCGTTTAGGTGAACCAGCGACATCTTGCGGGCTAAACGTGGTTGCAGTGGAAAAGATTGCCCTTCGTTGCGTAAAAGCGTAAAAGCTGCTTCAGCGATGGTTCCTGCCAAGGCTTTATGCGTTCCCAACGAAACGTGCTGATGAATTTCGGAGAGGGCAATGGTTTTCCTTTCGTGCAACTTTAAGGAAGCCTTTAGGCGTAGCAATGTTAGTACGGAGCGATTAATCCGTCCTTCGCTAAGACGGCCTGTAGCCACTGCTTGTAAAATGGCACGGTGCGCCGCAAATGGATCTGGAGACATCAGGATTTGGTCGGCGCCAGCTTCCAATGCCCGAACGGCTGCCTCCCCTATTCCAAATTGTGCGGTAACACCTTTCATGCCCATCGCGTCTGTGACCACAAGACCCGTGAACCCCCATTGATTCCGTAAGATGTCTGTTGTGATGGCTTTCGACAAGGTGGCCGGGAGGTGCTCCTCTTTTTCGAGTGCTGGAATCGCCAAATGGCCTACCATTACAGATTTTACCCCGTTTTTTACCGCATCTCGGAATGGTACAAATTCGGTGGATTCGAGGCGGGCAAGATCAAACGGCAGAAGGGGTAACCCATGATGGGAATCAGTGGCTGTATCTCCATGCCCCGGAAAATGCTTCACCGTGGCAATTAACCCATTTTCCTGCATCCCATCAATATAGGCACGAACCATTTTTGATACGGCTTCCGGAGATTCACCATATGAACGGACATTAATGATCGGGTTGTCTGGATTATTGTTGACATCGGCCACAGGTGCAAAATTCTGATGTACGCCCAATGCCCGTGCTTCTTTTGCCACCAACTGGCCCATCTGATAAGCCAAGATTGGATCTTGTGTAGCCCCCAAAGCCATTGCAGTGGGGAACGCTGTGGTTCGTTTGGTGCGCATGGCCACGCCATTTTCCATGTCCATCGAAATCAACAATGGCACTTTGGCCATTTCCTGCATCCAGTTTGTCAGTTCGGCTTGTGCGAGTGGCTCCGCCAAAGTAAGTATGACCCCGCCCACTTTCAGGTCTTGGATGAGGGCTTTGAGTTGGGTCCGTTCGATACTGTCTTCACCATTAAATTCCCCAAATGTAATGACGGCTAACAATTGTGCCACACGATCTTCCAGCGAAAGGCTTGTCAGGGTTTGTTCTGCCCAGTCCTTGGGAGGCTGCGTTGCCGAAAGGGTTAGCAAAACGGGCAAAACAACCAGCCAGTACCTAATTTTTTGATTCATCACGTGCTCAGGATTGTTAATTGATCGCCCACTCACCAGTCTGCAAGCGCACGTTAAATAGTTTCGTTTCCGGTTTTTCGAAGGTTATCGAAACCTGATCTGGGCGTAGAAAGGCCACCGAAGGCAAGCGTACACCATCCGCCCGACCATATTGGTATCCGATAACATACGACTCGGACAACGTGAGGTCGTGCGCCATAAGCAGCATAAATCCCAGTTTAACATCACTAAATGCCAAACCTTCAAGATGCCATTTGTCATTTTTACTCAGGTCTTTGCGAATAAATCTTCGGTCGTCGCGGATGGTATTTTTCATTTCATTAAACCGCCCAACCAAGGTTTCGTTTAAGCGAATCTTTTGGGTCCACAATTTACCGTCTTGCACCAACGAGTCTGGAGAGGCTTTTTGCACCATATGTGCAAATAAAATCTGTGCATCGGTGGTGGTTTTCACATACCGCATCCAATTGGTTTGTTTGGGCATAAAGTCTCGGTCTGCTAACATCAACTTCCCTGCTTCAGGCACATCGGCCAAGATACTTTGGTCTGTGAGAGCTGGATCAATAAAAAAGTATCCCATAGATTCTAATTCTCCTACTTTCCCAGCAATGCCAATCAAGCCCAGTTTATTGGCTTCGGCAAAAACCACTACCAAGCTATCTTTGTGGCGGTTTTGAAACACCAACTGATCTAGGCCCGTTTTTGCAGAACGAACAATACCTACCACTTCGGGTTGCCCAGGAATGGTCAAGGATGGGCCTCCCAACTGAATGTACACCTTTTCTGGATCATTTTTCCATTCAACAGTGCCTTCCGTCAATGTCCCTGCCTGCAAAAAGTGGCCACGCACATCGGTCAGCGAGGCACCAGGGCGCTTGCCTGCATATACGTACTCGTCGGGCGTTCCAGCCAGCCACCACCACAATGAACCAGCCATTAGCAGCAAGCCCAATATGCCTAACATCCAGAATCCATAAGGATTTTTCTTTGGTGTATGGGGCATTGGCGGTGGCATGATGCCGGGTTTCGTTGCCGCCTGAGGCCGTTTATCCCCCACTTTCAACAACGCCACCGTCACATTGTCTTGGTGTGGGTGGTTACGGTCCAACGTAAGTTGTACCAAATGTTCCGCAGCATCGTTTGGATGCAGGTCTAAAACATCTGCAATTTCATGTTCATTCAATGTACCATGCAAACCATCGGAACAAAGCAAAACCACATCTCCTTCTTCTAAGGGAAAAGCATGGACATTCCGGTCAATTTCCACCAAATTAGCCATTCCGATAAAACTGGTAAGTGCATTTTTTTCCGGATTTAAAGCCGCTTGGTCTATGGTCAGGATGCCCGCTTTCACCTGCTGATTCAGCACCCTTGAATACACATGTTCAATATTGAGCGGGGCCAATTCCTGACGGCGGTACAGGAAAATCCGGCTATCGCCAACCGATATCCAATACAAATGCAAGTCTTTGACCACCGCCGCCACCAACGTTGTACCCGCCAAATGGGCCAATCCGGCGGCATTGGCCATTTGATAAACCGCCTCATTTGCTGCATGGGTTGCGCGGAGTAAAAGATCGGCAGGCGATTCACCCGGCTGTGGCTGGGCAAAAGTGTGTAGAACCACTTGCTTGGCCAAATTACTGGCTTCCTGCCCCATCGCCATCCCACCCATCCCATCGGCTACAACCACCAATGCGCCAAAATTTTTGACCAATTCCACGTCTCCCAGATCCGAGAACCCAAAGGCGTCTTGCTGTTGTTCGCGCTGGCCAATATGTTGCGCATTTTGCGGAAATACTTGCATATTTTTCATATATTTTCCTGCCCTTCAGTGCTAATATTTTATCCTAAACGCACTTCTGTCTCGAAGATACTGACGCCCCCGGCCAGTTGGACTTCCATGCCTTGTATGCGTGAAACGGGCAAACGCAACATGCCTTTTACGGTTTCCCAATGATCCCCCCCCCCCATAAAACGGACCATAGTGCCGTTCAGTGATTCGCAATCCTCCAGTACCAATATGGGGTTTCCCTGCTCCGTTTCTATCTGGAACCGACAATGACGACCAGAAATTTGTGCATCGTGCAAGATCAAATGGGCAAATGCAGGATCCCGTCCAATCATCACACCGCCTTCGGGAATCTCCAACGATTGGTGTAAGTATTCACCTTTGATACACCGCAGCCACACCCCACCGACACGATTGGGGAACGGCGTCTGGGGCACATTATCTGACGGTGCTTCCAGCAGGGCTTGTACAATCGGGGTGCCCGCTTTGGGGATGACAACGGTAGGATCAATGCGTGCGAGCCAAATGCCATCGGCGGGTAATTCGGGCGGGTCTGCTTGCTTGGGGATGACGGGTAATTCGGGCGGGCGTCTGGGTATGGATGCCTTCTCCGGATGTACGACGGCAGGCAATTCGTCTCCTCCGGCAACGGCTTTTTCTGGGATGACAGCGGGCGTAGGCGCCGATGGCATTGCCTTTCCTGCATCGGCTTGGGGTAATTCTCCGGTCTTTAAAAATGAACGAATACCACGAACCGCAAATCCAACCACGGCTCCGCCTAAAACCATGACGCTTAAGGTGATCAGTTCTAATTCCATACGGTCCTCTTACAGTTCATAGGCTATGTTATGCCACCATCACCGCCATAGCGGTATAATTATCATTCTCGCCTTTCACCCGCGAAAGGATGCGTTCTTCCATTAATTTAAGCCATTGTTCTGGTTGATTGCTTTTGGCCAGATCAGCCTGCATTTCTATTTCGTGTACATACTCCCAAAAACCATCGGTACACAATAAAAACGCATCTCCGGTGCGCACCTCGAACCGTTCTGGACGAATGGTTGGTCTAAGGTCATTCATATTGCCCAACGAGCGCAGGATACGGTTGCGGTCTTCGTGCGAGCGGATGTCTGAAGGCAAGATGGAACCAGCATCCACCAATGCTTGCGGTACACTATGATCGAGGGTGTACTCCAGAAGCCCCCTATCCCGAAAGCAGTATAAGCGAGAATCCCCAATATGGGCCCATTGAACCTTTTGTGCATCCCCCACCATCATAACGAGGGTGGTACGCATCCTTTTCAGGCTGTCATAGGCATCTTGTTTTTCGAGTACGGCATGTTGTGCAGCCAGAATACAGCCCGTGATGGTCTCGGTTGAAGGATAAGGTTTTTGTACAAAAGCCTCCAAAATTTTAGTAACAGCCGTTTCTGCCGCCACTTCCCCCCCACCGTGACCGCCCAGGCCATCGGCCACTACCCAACAAGAACCATTCGGAGGAGCGGTCGCATGTTGTGCAAAATCTTGGTTCACTCTTCGCCCACCAGCATGGGAAATCAAAGCGGTATGGTATTGCATGTATATATGAGCGATTTATCAAACAACTAAAAATGAATCCGGAAAGCGGTTTTTCCAACCCGCACCACATCATCCGGATGTAAATGAAACGTTTGTTGGATCGGAATCCCATTTACAAATGTTTTATTCGTAGATCCCTCATCGGAAATCAGCAACCCTCCATTTGGTGAGGGGGAGAGGGTAAAATGTTTGGCTGAGATACTTTTATCTGCTCCCAGAAACGGCAATTCAGGCGCATTTCGCCCAAAAGTACGCGGTGCATCCAGTCCCAACACAGCCGCAGCACCTGGAATCGGCCCTTCTACCACTGTAAAGGTCAAAACAATGGGGTGCATTTCCTGTACAACCGATGTAGGGACGGGTAAACGCGGCAACCCATCCACTATTTGATCCGATAATGTATGGGGAGAACGGGTGTCTGGCTCCCGCACACGGCCTTGCTTCTTTCCGATACGCAACCAAAATACGAATAAAATAAGGCTGAAAAGGGCTACAAGACCTAAAATCCACCATTTAAACACTTCCAGATAAGCAAAAAGGCGGGCCATCGCAGTGGGCCATGTGGATTGATGGGCTGTCCAAAGCCGAACATCTATGCCATCTGTATAGATCTGGCGATCAAGAAATTGTTGCAGACTAAGACGGGCAACCTGGCCATGACTCGCACAGTCGGGGCATAAAAACGTTCCTACCCACCCACTTTTCAGGCTTCTATGCAGCTCCGTCATGGATGACGCCACCTCATTTGGTCCCGTTGCAAAAAAGACCCCGCCAGAGGCTTTGGCCATTTCCGCCAATCGGGTCAATCCTAACCGAGGCCCTTCTGAAACACCCACCACAAAAATTGGGATAGGGTCTATGGCCAGAGAACGCAATACACTTTCATGCGAGGCTTCTGGCTCGGAAGCATCTCGGCCATCGGAAATCAATACCACTACTTGGCGCTCTGGTATTTCTGTGCTTCGTTCTTGGCGAATAGCAAGGGCTTTCTCCACCATTTGGTACAAATTAGGACGGATACCAAGGGGTTTCATGGCCTGCAAACGGTCGGTTAGGTGGTCGCGGTTAGGGGAAAATCCCCAGACCTGTGTGGTTGTATCCCCAATTACCCATATGCGAAGCAGGTGATTTTTGGGTAATATACCCACCCAATTCAACAAACCACTACGGATTTCTTCAAATACCGACGCCGGGATGCGGATGGCAGGATCTATAATGACCGTGATGCCCAGTGGTGTTGTTGCCACTGATCGCATGGATGTTAGGGCCAGATCGGCGCCTCCCAGTGTTCCCTCCACTCGCCCTATGCCTCCGTCTTTTTGTGGTGCGTCGAAGTAAATCTGCACTTCTAGTCCATGAACCACAGCCTGACGCACCCGGAACACAGGCGATGACTGTCCCCACACCGAAGGAATTCCGCTTAGCAATATGAGCCATAAGCACCTCATTCCGGCCAGAACTTGGTTTTACAGACACCACACCAGGCATTACGGGGCTTCGGAGAGGCGGGTAGTTGATTGATGGTGTGGCATTTGGGACATGCAGCAAACAAGTGGGGACGGGGCAATAGAAAGCTCCCGCACTGACCACAACAAACCTGATCCAATACCGCATTTTCTGGCAAGCGATTAACCGCATCACATGCCGGGCAGGTCATCAACCGCACCCCTGATTCAGGCTCGGTGGTTTTGACCGCCGCTCCCGTTGCGGGCCTGTTTCTTTTTTCCAAAATATCGAACAGCCGATCCAGCAGCTCTTGTGCGGTCTGTGGCCGTTCTTCGGCTTTAAGGGCCATCGCTTCCAACACAACCTCATTAAATGATGCAGAAAGTGCCGATTGCCAAGATTTTGGCGGGACGATCGTTTCCTGCCCGACGCGGTTGGTGGCCTCGGTGGGGATTCGCCCTGTTGTCAGGTAATAAAGGGTGGCACCAGCTGCATAAATATCAGAGTACGGACCTTGACGGGCATTGCTCGCATATTGTTCAATCGGTGCAAAACCCGGTGTCAGCACCATCGTCATATTTTGACTCTTAACCCCCACCGCCGCACGCGCAGCCCCAAAGTCTAATAAAATGGGCCGATTTCCGGCGGCCAGATACACGTTTTCGGGTTTAATGTCACGGTGCAAAATCCCATTCTCATGTACCGTCCGGAGGCCATCCAACACCGGAATCATTAGCTTTATCGCTTCCGCTTCCGAGAACAGACCCCGTTTGGCCATCACCTCACTTAGGTTGAAGCCCTCATAATAATCCATCACCAAATATGCCGTCCCATTCGCCTCGAAATAGTTGCGGACACGAACCACGTTCATATGATCAAATCGGGCAAGCGTTCGTGCTTCCTTTAGAAACCCAGCCAGTCCTTCGCGAAAGATACCTTCATTCGCAGGAGAATCAGCCACAACAGAATGTCGGTCATAGGCCCGTAAAACCAAATGCGGCGGAAAAAACTCTTTGATGGCCAATTTCAGGTTGAGGTTCTGATCATAACCCAGATAGGTAATCCCAAAGCCCCCAGGCTTGCCCAAAATCCTGCCTAATACATATTGCCCTTGTAATAAGGTGCGGTAAGGTAAACGGGAATGGCTATCCTGTATCCGCTCATCAAATCCACAAAGCGGACATATGGCTGTATTTCCCTTCGGGGTAAAGCAACCGGGGCATAAGGAAGATACCGGTGTTTCAACCATCATTTGGGGTATTCGCTTCTGAGGTTAAGCAATTGGGACACGTTTCACCTTTCGGTTTCAGGTAATGACAGGATTTACACATGACCAACAGGCCGGATAATTTGGTAGGGTCATATCCCGAACGCAAAACGTCTTGTGGATGGCTATAATTGGCAGGATCAAAATTGGGATTCTTTAACCAAAGGGCTTTCAACATGTCATTGACTTCCCAAACGATATCGCCAAATTGTACCGAATCTCCCGGCAAGACCAATTCATGGGTAATTTTGAGTGGATTACCCTTTACAAAAACCTTGGTTCCATTCGCGCTATGACAGTCGGTGAGCAATAAACGCCCGCCCTCCAACAACGTAAGTGTGGCATGAAGCCGACTAACCGTGGCATCGGCCAATACAATATCACAGGAACTTCCCCGACCAATGGTGAATCGTCTTTCTCGCATAATGGTCTATCCAGTAAATCCAGCTTGTGCTTCATCCAATTCCTCCCACATAAAGTCTGCCCCACAAAGCGGTACAAAACGCAATTTGCTACGGCCAATCTCTATTTCGTCGGAGGGCTTAAGTTCTAAAGGCCCATCTACATCTTCATCATTCACATACACCAATCCAGCACTGTCTCCGGGCTGAATTTTAAAGGTACGCTTCTTAGGATTAAACGTCAGAATGGCGTGTTTTTCCCGCGAGATGGCTTCGTCGGACTCGATGCAGATGTGTTGGCTTTTGGCCCTTCCAATGAAGTTCCGCTCTGCCCGAATGCGGTAGTCCCGTCCTCGATCTGGGCCAGCCACACATACCAACCACCCCACCACGGGTTCGACACCTGCTTTGCTGCCCTGGTATAAGGCAATCGTGCGGCCCGCCTGTTGCAGGCCACCCATGGGCGGCGTTGATGGAGATGGAATAGGCGGCGGCGCGGGGGAAGGCGGGTTTACAGCAGGATTTGCACCCATTTTACGTGTTCCTCCTACATCCCCCAAGGCTACTGGCGGAGTGGGTGGGGAAAACGGCGCGGGATTAGGGCGCGTAAAGTTTGCACCAAGATCAATATCCACCCCACATGCAGGGCAAGTAGAGTGTTTGGTTGGGTCGTAGTAGTGACCGTTTGTACAACGTTGCATGACGTTTAGAACTTGTAATTCGAAGACTTAATAGGACGCTGGTATCTAACGCATGGTGTATCACCAGCAGTACAAGTATTATACAAAAAAACCTGTGGTATTTTTGCACGCACCACAGGTTTTTCGGACATTTATACAGAAGGTTGCAGACAGGAATCAGTTAATAACCGTCACCAATCTGGTCATGACTTGTGGGCCACTGGTTGCACGAAGCACATACTGGCCCGAAGCAAGCGCAGCGGTAACCACCGTCTGCTGAAAAGAACCTGCCGACTGAAAAGCAACACCGGTCTCCTGCACCTTCCGGCCAAGCATATCAAAAAGTTCAAATTGTACACGACCAGGCTGATGGAGCCGATAGGCCACCTGTATCAATCGGCTTGCCGGATTCGGAAAAGCATCCGTCAACTCAAAAGCACCACCGGGGACACCCTCTTGTTCTCGTGTGGTCGCCAGGTTTAAAACCCGACCCATTACACTGGGGTCTAAAATAATGGGGTTCGGTTGGTAGCACTGAAAAGCGGCAACCCGCAGCGAACGGTCGAACTCCAACTCATCCACAGGATCCACCTCCATCCACTTTATGATGGCATCTTGGCTGCTGGCAAAAAAACTGGTTGAAGCCGCCGAGTACATCGTAAAAAAGTAGAAGGCAGCACGAGAAACATCCCCACGAACCGCTTTTCGGGGTTCCCATGCTGAATTGTACCGTTGGCTCCACATGTCTGGATTTGCGGGTACTGCCGTTTGTGAACTGGTTCCCTGATACCATGTAGAAACCACATCCGGTAATTCTGCAAATGGATAGTTGCTCCGCGCCGAGTTAACGCCACTCAACGTTGGACGCAAATGGTGCATGTCACTTTGCATTGGATCACTTCCTGCTCCCATGCTTTGTGGCCAAATATGTTCCATATTCATGCCATTCCCCGTTGCTGCCGCATTGCCATCCGATCCAAACGGGACGCTGATGCAATAATTATCATAGAACCCACATATTTGCTGATTTACGGGTTCGACGTACCGATAAATCAGGGGCCGCGCAGCCGAGTATGAAATGCCGTCATTAAGACAGGCAAAGGCATCTCGTACCGAAAGTTTAAGGGCTTCCCCCGTTTGTCCGGCAAAAAGCGTCACCCTTGGTATTGCTCGGTCTTTGATCCACAAGGTAAAGTTATTCGGGGTTTGAATTGTCGCTTCGGTCGCATTCAAAGAAAGGTTTACATATTCCACCCCTTCCGCATCATTCGCATCTTGGGAGAGCGAGATCGGAAATTGAAGGGTTCCAGCAGTTCCCGAAGGTACTTGCAAACTACCCAACGTATAGTCTTGGCCTTGTGTGGCAGAACCACTATTAACCGTCATGGTCAAGGTAAATGCCAAAGTTCCCGCTGTCACCACTTCAACCGGAATGGTTATCTGGCCGTCGGCCTCTTTAAATATATGGCTCATTTTTTGGTCGCTCAGGTATAAGCCATATGGATCGCGCAGCCGAATAACCGCTTTGGTACCCAATGTAACCGTTTGAAAAGACCCCGAAACCACAGCAGACCGATTCCCATTCCCGCAATCCGATTGGAGTTGATATTGATATAAAGTCCCCGAAGACAAGGAAGACCAAGAAACCTGGGTTGCCGTGGTGGTTTGTTGCGTGTAAGTGGGGGTGCTATTTGCTTTAAAACCAACAACATACCCTCCGGAGGCTTCCGGAACGGCTAGCCACGATAAAAGGCCACTGTTTGCCGTGACATTGCTAACCTGAACATTGGTTGGAACCGGACACGTGGGATTGCCTGAACCGGAACAACCGGAAACCGTATGACTACCTAGGCCATCGAAGGTGTTTTGTGGATAGCTTTCCCACTCCAAAGATGGATCAAAGGCATCATCCGGATTGGCATCGCCCGTGCAGATGGTCGCCTTACGTCGGAGGGTTTGCTCGGAAGTGGCAACACCATTATTGCTCCAATTTACGCCGGGGTCAACCCCTTTTTGGCCAAACGAATCAATGACAAATCCGTTCTTTTTCAAAACAATGGCATCATCCCCATTATAAAACGTAATATCACTCGTGACTGTTACATAGGCCTGATTCACAAAACTGGCCCCCGGATTAGCAATAACAATGGTGGCATTGTTGGCCAGTGTACCCGTCAGTTGTAGGCTATAACTCGCGGAAGTCGCATACGTCTCAACCACATATGCACTTAAATCTATGGTAGTTCCTGTACCGTTATAGATCTCAATAGCCTTGTTATTGCTGGTTCCTTCTACATATTCCGATATAAAGAGGTCGTTTGTTTGTGCAAATACCGCAAGAGGAAAAAGAAAGAAACAAAGTTTTATAAAAGCAATTTTTTTCATCATTATCAGTAGATTAGTGAAAAATCTTTGGTTTTTTGACCAAGATGATAAATGTACACCAATCAGATAAAGAAATCAATGAATTATTAGTCTTCGCAAAAAACAAGTATCAAACAATAAACTATCCTAAAAGCGTGTCTTTAATTGTTTTTTGAAATGCTTGAACCGTATGTTCTTGAACAAAATCTGCATTATAGTCTTTACTTTTTTCAGTATATATCGTTTTTATTATACCTTTAGCAATTTCTGCTGGCACAAAGGAATTGACCACTTCTCCTAAATTGTGTTTCTTGACTAAATATCCCATTAAACCAAAATCTTGACAGATAACCCTTTTTTTCGCCAATGCTGCCCTTAATAATAAACCACTACTCCCGATATGATTTTGATAAGTAAGAACTACAACATCCGATTGTTCGATATAGGCTTGAAACGTATGATAGGGAATGAATGAATTCGTAATATGTACTGCAGCTTCTTGCGGCAATGCGTTTATCATATTATTTACATTCTGCACAATATCTTCTGATAGTTTACCCGCAAACAAAAAAAACGACTTTTTCAAAACATCAACAGGTAGAAGATTTATGGCATTAATAAATTCTACAACTCCTTTCCTTGCATCCAAATACCCCATATGTAAGAAAATCATACGGCCATCTTGGACATCAAATTTTGAATGTAATTTAAACGAAGTATCGGTCTCATTTTTTTCAACCGGATCTGGTAAGTATATTATTTTACAATTCTTTTTTTTAGTCGCTAAGATATTTGCGCAAAACGGATCTAAGCATAACAATGAATCTATATGAGGATTTGTTAACGCTAATTGCAAAATAATATACTGTCTAATAGAGCGAATATAGTCTTTTAAATTAAGTTTTTGCCATTTAATATAATGCCATGTCGGGCGAAAATAAATTCCAGAAATTTTCAATGTGTAACCAAAACGGAGGCGAGTAGTCATTGGAATTTGCAACCAATCAAAAGCCATACATAAAACATGACTTGGGTTATTATCGTTAATATATTGGGTTAATGTTTTTGCTTGCTCAAAACTTTTCCTTATTAGGCTTTCTTTACTCAACTCGGGTATTACATAAAAATTAATACCTTCTATTTTTATCCTTTGCCATTCGTATAAATCTGGATGTTGATTAAGATTTACTTGAGTAGTAACAACATCTAAGTGAAACCCAGGATATTCACTTAACCAATTTTCAATGACATAGTAAAGATATTCACTATGATGCCCTCCTGAAAACGGATCAAATATGGCAACCTTTCCATTCATATTTATTTTTGATTAATGATATTAAAAAATAGTAGTCTGATTTTTTATTTTTTAAATCATAAATATACTTACCAGGATTCATTCTTTTAATGAAATATTTTTTGAAATTTTGTCATATGTCCTATGCAAAAGGAATATACAAAGAACGAGATCTATTAACATAGAAGCAAAAATCGCACCATGAACTACAAAACGGTCAATTATCCAAACATTAAACCCTATCGAGAGTAAAGTTATACCTCCTATTAGTCTCGCCAAAAACTTTTGCTCGTCCAATGCCATCAAGGCCAAGACCAATATAGAATTTATACAAGTGATTGGAAATGACCAAATCAAGAATTTTATTAAACCTTCTGCCGCAGCAAATTCAGGTTTGAATAACTTAATAATCGCATATCCACCCAACCAAACCATCAAAATTGCCAAAAAACCCACGACCAACATACTCATCAATGATTTATTTAGCATCTTCTTAAAGTCAGTAATACGGCCTTCGTGTAAAACTTGGGTAAAATAAGCAAAAATTGTTGCTCCAAGAATGGTAGGAACCAACTGTAAGGTCTCCACAATACGTAAGGGAAGGCTATACACCCCAACAACCGACTCCCCATATAAAAAATAAAGCACCAAAATTCCCATATACCGATACGCCATGATAAAAATGCCCATTAGTCCCATGGGGAGCGAATTTTGATAAACTGTACGAGAAAGTTGTGTACTGAACAATTCTCGTTTTATTGGACTCATATAAAAATGAATGCCATATAAAATCAATATAAAAGTAATAAACATTCCCAATGACATGCCAAATAATGCTGAATCTGGTGTCATAAAGGCCAATAAAAATATAATACCCAATAAGACAACCAAGCTTTTTTCTACGACCATAGAAATAGACTCAAAGTGAAGTATTCTTTTTGCCCTAAAAAACGATCTCAGAAATTCAATATGGCGAAATACAGTCGTATAAAAACCCGCCCAAATCAATGAAAATTGAACCATTAATGTTTGGTTTCCAATAAATGCCCCAAGCCAAACAACCAGCACAATTAGTAGGGTAGAAACGCCTTTAACGACCAATACGTTTGTTAATAAGGCGCTTCCAAACTCAGGACGGCGTACCAATTCACGATTAGCATAATGGGTAACACCAAGGTCTGCGAACTCCGCCATTACGGTCATTAAAGAAATAGCAAAATTAAAAACACCAAATCCTTCTTTTCCCAAATACTCTGCGGACATATAGATGCTAAAAAACACCCAAATAGGCCGTACCAATACATTACCCAGCGTTAAAGCAGTTAGGTTCTGGAAAAAACCAGCGTGTTTTATTTCTTTACCCATCACCCACTCATCTTTTGTTTTATTCCGGCTGCTCCACCAAATAGAAGGGCAAAAGTCATGATTGCGTCTTTTAAGAAAAATGGATTTGAGGTGGTCCCGGAAGGGATAAGAGAAATGAGGGAGAGGCCGACCACCAAAACAGATAAGTTTTTAATGGTATTCCGTTTTTCAAAAGGCGTTTTGAGCCATACAGAGAAGAGATTCCAAATGGACTTACCCCAAATATAGATCAATAATCCCAATCCAATAATCCCAAATTTATACCATATGCCATAAAACCCATTATGAACAAAAGTATCTACTTGTGTAAAACCAAAAGTAATGTCATAAACGGCATAAGAAACCCCTGTTCCATAACCAATAATGGGGTTCTGGATAATTTTTTCCCATACAGCATTGGTTTCCATAAATCGGTTGATTAGTGAAATATCGGAAGTTGTCGCGGTTCCTAAACTAAGCAATCTGTTTAATAAACCTTCTAAAATCGTGTAAAATATATTTCCAAAAAGGACAATTCCTAACACAATAAAGACTGTAAGGGCAAAGGAGGCTGTCCCGATTAATTGTGTTTTTTGTTTCCAATTCAAAAGAAAAAACAAGACAAAAGCGCCGAGTGCAAAATCCACCCAGTATGCCCTACTTTGGGTTAAAATCAAACTACCCAGAAACAAAAAGAAACCACTTAAATACCCTATTTTCCATTTCGAGCGGACTTCAAATAAAAATAGGATTAAACAAATTAAAGTAGAAATAAGCAATAATTGTTCATTTGTAACAACCCTTCCCCTCTCTAATTGCCATGCAAATTGCGCATTAACAATAATTTCTCGATAGTTTATTAAGTTTCTTACTGCTGCATAAAATCCTTGAAACAAAAATACACCTATCAGTATCTCAAAGCCTTTTTCGTGTTTTGCGCATAATTCTTTAATTGGGAAATATAAAAAGAAAAATGCCAATGCGATCATCTCGCTAAAATAACCTTTAAGCTCGCCACCAAAAAGTAATGTTTGAAAAATCGAGACAACAATCCATATCAAAAAAAAGGTAAAAACAAAATCAATCGGTGTTTCAATGATTTTTTCTTTTTTTAACCAATGAAACAATGACCAATAGGTCATAGATAATAAATAATAAACACCGTATAAGGCTTCTGTAACTTGCAAGCCCTCTTGTGTATTGCTCACAATAGAAAAGCCCGCAAGTAAAACAATTAGATTAAGGGTTGGGTACTTTAGAAGTTGCCAAACGATTACGGCTCCGATCAATATCGGGGGTACAAAAAACAGAATAAAAGGTGCTTTCCATGTCAATAGCAAAATTAGGATTAAGCCAACACCAAATCCAACCGCCAAAAACCTTCGGCTCCAATCAATCCATGCGGAAAAGGTTTGGGCTTGGATCATTCGATTAGGCCTCTTGCTGTGAGGATGTTGAACGGATTTGTTGGACGGCCTCTGCCAATTTGGTGGAAATAGTATTTTTATGGCGGGATAAATAATCCCATGCAAGCACGAAAAATATGCACAGCATTAAAGCAGAAAAGGCAGATATAACGACAATAATAGCGCGTGGGGGCCATGATTTTTTAGCGGCAGGGACCGCTTTATCCAAGGTCTGAACCGCAATAATGGTGCGTTTTTCGTCGAAATTGGCTTGTTCATAAAGTGGCGTAAGGGCTTCCAAAATTTTTCCTTGTGCCAGAATACCTTGATACAATTTTGCATATTCGCGCCCAACACCCGGTAATTGATCGAACGAGACCTGCATCATTTTATCGTTGCCATTCATAAAATCGTTCAATTGCTGTTTGGAGCGTTCATACATTTGTTGTGCGGCAATCACTTGCGGATTTTCCGGCCCCAACTGGCCGGCCAGCGCTTCTGTAGCAATCTCGGCCTTCGCCACTTCCATCCGATATTGCGCCATATTGGTGTAAAAAGCTTCTATTTGACTTGGCAATTCAATGACTCCATTGCGCGATTGAAAGGCTTCCAGTTCATTTTGCAGCGAATCAAGTGCCAGTGTGGCTTTGTTGTACCGCCTTTCCATGTACATTCGGTAATTTCGGGCATTCGCCGAAAACATTTCCGAACTAATCCGATTGAGTTCCGCGACCATAAAATTGGCCATCTCTGCCGCTTTTTTGGGGTCTTCATCCGTCACGGATACCACCAGATACTCCAACTTCTCGTCCACTTCAATTTTCAGGTTATCTTGGAAAGCCTTAATGGCTTCCTCTAAGTTCCGACCCGGCTCTGGATAATCTATTTCATAACTCTTGATGAGTCCATACTTTTGTACCACGGCTTCCAAGACCCGCCGGCTGCCCAGAATCCCCATATACCGCGTATAATCTCCACCAGCCCCGCCCAATAAGGAGGATGCCACTGAACTCAGACCGCGTCCGGTAAGGGCTTGTGCCAAACCACCAGCCCCAGATGATGGTGGGAGTAATAAAGAAGTAGAGGAAGTAAAGACATTGGGTAGAAATAAGGCAATAATAACTGCTATGATAGCAACCAATACCGTGATTCCCGTGATAAACCATCGCCATAAATACAACACGGCCAAAGTCTGCCAAAACCGATTGTCTTGCGGAGTTGTGTTAGTCATGGAAAAATTATTTACTGGTTAAGGCAATGATGGTGGCTACGATAGAAACAGCTGCTGTTACCGTAGAGACCAACGTCCCAATTCGTTGTAATTGTGCTGATTTTCGCTGAAATTGAAGTGCTTGCAAATCGGGTGCATCTACAATACTGTCTTTCCGATTTATAAATACAATATCTCCAGACTCGATGGTTGCTTTATAACCATCCAATAATTGGCCACTTCCCGCCTTAATGACATAAGCAAAAGTAGCAGTGGTTCCTTTCCCACCGGCTGCTGCGATATAGGCATCTATCCCTTGACCGGGCTGCCAGTCCACCAAGCCCCGATTGACCACTTCCCCAATCACCAATACCTTTCGTTGGTCTCGCGCAATGAACAATCGGTCGCCATCATGGAGATACACATCTGGCGCATCCGGACTTAGGGCTTGTTCTAAGTTGATGGCAAGACGCGAATGGTTGAGCAAGAGTTCACGTTCCAAAAACACACGTCCTGCATAGTCTAAATCCGCCAACCGTCCTCGTTCTCCGGCCAAAGCGATGTTTTCTTTTGTGAGGGGATTCATGTAATTCGGAATGAGAAACGGCGAATTTACCTCAAATGTATTTTTGCTTCGTTCAATAAACGCCGACTTTGGAAAAGCGCCTTCTCGTAGCCCGCCCGCATTCTTAATCAAATCGCGCAAGGTGGTTCTTTCTGTGGACATGGGGTAAGGCCCCGGATATGTCACCTCGCCCTCCACATAAACCGAACCATTATCACGAAAACGATGAGGTACAAAAATGAGGTCGCGTGCTTTCAGTTTTGGATTGGCGACCTTCCGCGCCAACAAATCCGGCACACGAATCATTTGATGCTCGGCTACGCTATTTTCACCAAAGCGAGTCAGTCGTACTTCTTCTAATTTCCCAAGGCCATTGGCTCCACTTGCAATCGTGAGTAAATCTAAGAGTGTATCATCAGGTCTTACGGGATATGTTCCAGGATAGGGTACATATCCTTGTACATTAATGACTTCATTCACAAAATCAAAAGAAGGAACAAAGACCATGTCCCCTTCCTGAAGTACGGGATTGTATTTAAAATCGCCCGTTGCAAAAAAGCGCGCCAAGTCTGGATACAAAATGGTGCCATTTTTTCGCCGGACTTCGATGGTGCGAATGGAGGGTCTAAAGCCATAATTCAGCTTTTTTTGCAATTCATTTTCTCCCAGAATCGCTTTTGACACCACCGAGGCCACACGTGTGGTGGCCAAGACGGGCGAAATCACTTGCATTCCGGGAGCGGGCGTTCCACCAATCACAGGAATTAAAAAGCTCCGTGGCTGGCTGAGTGCCAATTCTATGGGATGATTACCAACGATTTTTCTAAGCAATCCTTCGGCTTCACGCTTAATTGCATACAAAGTTTTTCCCGTAACACGGATAGGGTCAATACCCGGAATAAGAAGATTGCCATCTGAAGAAACAGAGATCACTTGTTGCTGTGGCGCGGGGCCGCCAATAGAAACCGTAAAAAGGTCGTTGGGGCCACAAATATACTCATTTTCATCCACTGGCCCTTCGAGCGGTAAGTCTGGATTAACGGGATAAAAATATCGTGCAACAACAGAACTACTCCTTTCGGACGGGGTTTGGGTTTTGAGTAGTTGATCAAGCGTTGTGGGCGGCGTGGTTGACGGTGTTTGGCCTAAAGCGGCAGAAACGAAGCCAAAGATCAACAAAAATGGAAAGATCGCTCGGAGAGAGAAGAGAAAGGGCATTCTAAATATGAACATAACCGTTGTTGACAGATATTTTTGGGTAAGTAAGAATTTATTTTGGGAACGGTCTCAACGGTTCATCTTTATGTGGTGGGGTTATTTTGATAATTTCGGATAAACTACTCTCGCCCAAGTAGGTTCCGCAATGAGGAACCGTTAATTTACCACGCTTTTTAAATACGAAGCCTTCAACCTCGGTTTTCCATGAAAAAACAAGCCCCCGCCAAAATCAATCTCGGACTTCATGTCCTCCATAAACGAAACGATGGATTTCACGCAATAGAGACCGTATTTCTGGCCCTTAAATGGGTGGATGAACTTACTTTTTCACCCAGCGACACCCTTTCTTTGGTTTGTTCGGATGCTCGCCTTTCTACGGATCACACCAATTTATGTATGAAGGCAGCCCTTGCCTTGCAAGAACGATTCCAGGTTGATCGGGGCTGCCGGATGCACTTACAAAAGAACATCCCTTTTGGTGCAGGCTTGGGTGGCGGCTCTAGCGATGCGGCTACGGTACTCCGGCAACTTGCAGAAAGTTGGCGTTTGCCTGTGTCCATGACGGAATTATCCGAAATAGCCGCTTCATTAGGTTCTGATGTTCCGTTTTTTCTCCATGAGCAACCCATGTTTGCAACTGGTCGCGGAGAAATCTTGGCTCCCTTATTGAATGCAGACCAAACGCCCTATACCTTTCCATTTCATTTGGTGGTGGCCATGCCGCAAGTGGCTGTTCCGACCCCATTGGCCTACCAGTTGATAACGCCCAACAACCACCTCCGTCCCGATTTGCGCGAGGTCGTATGCACGAACGACCCGAAATACTGGCGGAAAGCATTGGTGAACGATTTCCAAATCCCCATTTTGGCGCATTTTCCAGCAATCAGCCACGTGGCAACCCTTTTTGAAGAAACCAATGCTGTTTATACTTCGCTTTCTGGCTCAGGAGCGGCGTTTTTTGGCGTTTTTGAACGTGCAGAAGAGGCGCATTCAGCAACCAAACTTTTTCAGGATCATCATATAAAGGTATGGACCGATGCACCATAACGGCTTTTCATCCACCACGCACTTCACGGATCATCTGCTCCATCTGATCCAAATACTGTTCAAAAGCCTTTCGCCCCATTTCCGTTAGGCTATAACTTGATTTGGGCTTCCGGCCTTCAAATTGTTTTTGAATGACCACATAGCCCGCATCTTCTAGCTTTCGGGCGTGTACACTCAGGTTTCCATCGGTCACCGCCAGCAATTCCCGTAAGACCACAAAAGACAACTCCTCATTCACCGCCAAAGCACTGATGATCCCCAGTCGAACACGATCCATGAGCAGCGGGTCTAAATTGTACATGCCTTCACCCAACGGTTTGATAAATACACCAATTAACCACCGTGTTTTTTGGCAATAATCCAACCAAAAGCGAGGTGAAGTCCACCAAAACCGATCAGCATCATGAGGTTGATGTTCATTTGTGGGATCAAAAACGTCAGCACACCAAGTCCCAAGAAGGACAAGCCCATCTGTGTGACCGCTTTGATGGAATAAGCACCCGCAGCCGTAATGGCCAGCCCGTACATCAGCATCCAAAGAGCGGGTAAGATTCGGAGTGCGCCTAATGGGATAAACCAGTATGTGCTTAATTTTTCCTGATAATTATGCGGCGTCACCCCCAAAACCATCATGGTTAGAAAAGCCGTTACCACAAACGCCGGTGCGAGTCCGAGCCAAAATTTACGAGCGGTTTGTGAAAGGTGAGGCTTTTCCGCTTTTCTCGCTTTCAGGTGAATCCCCCATGCGCCCAAAAAAATGGCAATCAAGGCCGTAAACACCCAAGCCTCCACCCAGGTGATGTATGAAATCCCCGTGTATTCCAACACACCTGCCACCACCACTGCCAAGACCCCAATGCCCATCATCGCATAGCCAGGTACCTCGGTGAAAGCGGTAGAACGGGTCATGGTCTCGCGGATGACCTTGAGTTGTTCTTCTACGGAAAATTCTGACGATTGGTGTTCCATCTTGGATTCGTGGCTGTGTACTTTGAAATGCAAAGTTAATACAAAAGACCCTCAATGGCAAATTAACCCTTAAAGAAGCCTATCGTCTCTTCAAAATAGGACACATGATGGTTCCCGACACATAAAACCACAGGAAAAAATGCTTTGGGCGCCTAAAAAGTTAAAACGACACCATCGCTACCAAGTGCAGACGGTCAATCCTTGCGCTTATGTGGCTGCCAATGGAAAGAGAAACCATCTCCCCAGCATAATTCACGTTGGGGAGATGGCTGCGTAGCTCAGAACCAAAACGACCGTTTTCAAGGCTCCGGAACGTTCATCCATGCAAATAAATCTACCAAGTTACCGTCGGCATCTTGCACCACTGCATACCGTTGACCCCAGAAAGCGGCCCAAGGACGCTTTACGCCTACGTATCCAGCCTCTGTAAGGCGATTATATAAGCGATCCACCTCTTCGGGGTCTTCACAAAGAAAGGCCAAACCCATCCGATGCCCGTCAGCGGGCTTCCAATGAGGATGAAATTGCCTCACCAAGTCCACGGTATCCCATGCAAGCCGAAATCCACCTTCGGTACGGAATTCCACGTGGTCTTCAGTATCCATTTCCGGCGGAATTTCCAGCCCGATCAGACGATAAAACTTCAGGGCTTGGGCCATATCTTGCACCACCAGCCCCACTAAATCTGGTTTTGCCATCTTGGTTATTTTCTAACGGTGTGAATAACCGCCGTTACGGCAATTTGTACCCGTGCATTTCGGGGCAATGCAGACACTTGTACGGTTGAGCGGGCAGGCGGATCGGATGGAAAATAACTTCCATAGACCGTATTGAATTTTTGGAACTCGGATAAGTCCGCCAAGAACACATTCACCTGCACCACCTGCGAGAAGTTCATACCCGCAGCACGCAAGACCGCCGCGATGTTCTCCATCGCTTGTTTGGTCTCGGCCTCTATGCCACCGGAAATCAACTGTCCATCGGGTGTTAATCCCAATTGTCCGGCAAGCCACACCGAGTCTCCCACTTTTACGGCTTGGCTATATGGGCCAATGGCTTTGGGCGCTTGGTCGGTGGCGATGATTCTTCGGACAGCATCCGGAGGGACGGAACATGCGGATAAGCCCATTAACGCCAACAAAAACAGCTTTTTCATGTCGCTATGCTTTGGGAATACCGTTTTTAATGACGCCGTTCATGGCATCGGCAAAACGGTCTATTTCCTCGATCGTCGTATAAACCTGTGGCGTTACACGGATTCCCTCGAACTCTGGATGTTTGATGGCAACGGTAAAAATATTGTATTTATGGAGCAAATAATCGCTTAATGCGACCGAATCCACCCCCAAAATTTGCACGTTCGCCAAGCCATAAGCCAAGCCCGTCTTCCGACTCGTATGGAATTTCACCCGATCCGATCCTTCCAATTGCTTCATCCAATGCTCCCGCAGATAGACCAAGCGAGCCGCCTTCCGCTCTGGCCCAATGCCATTGTGGAACATAATCGCTTCGGAGATGGCCAAAATATTGGCGGCGGGATGCGTTCCGATTTCCTCGTACTTTCGGATGTTCTCGTCCATCGAGGCTGGCGCCGCCTGAAGTGGCCACAAGTCCTTGATTTTGTCTTTTTTAACATACATCAAGCCCGTTCCATGCGGCGCACATAGCCATTTATGTAGGCTGGTTGCAAAGTAGTCGCAGTCCAGATCGGCTTGTTTGAAGGGGAAGTGGGCAAAAGAATGCGCCCCATCAACAATAACGGGTATCCCACGATGACGCGCCATTTGTACCACTTTTTTCACCGGAAGAACCTGCCCCGTAAGGTTAATCATATGGCTGATGTGAATGATTTTGGTGCGTGGGGTAATGGCTTGTTCAAAACGGCGTACCACTTCGTCGTCGTTTTCTGCCGGAACCGGAAGTTGAATTTGTACCAATTTTACGCCATCTCGCCGTTCCCGCTGCTGATACGTCGTGATCATACGCGGATAATCTTGGGTGGTGGTTAGGATTTCATCGCCGGGTTTTAGGTCGAAACCACATTGGGCAATTTGCAGCCCCTCGGAAGCATTCCGAACAACAGCCACTTCTTCGGGGTCGCACTGGAACAACCGTCCTAACTGTTGGCGGACGGCTTCGCGCTGAGGTTCTAACCACCGCCACATGGTATAGGCGGTTGATTCGTTCGAGACGTCTAAATACCGCTTCATGGCCTGCTGTACAATGTTCGGCGCTGGCGAAACGCCCCCATTGTTCAGGTTGACCATGCTGCGATTGACGGTATAAGCCTGCTGTACTTCCAACCAGTAGGATTCATCAGCGGCCATTTCGCCAACCGATCCCTTGCGGGCAGAGAGCGCGTGCAAGGTTTCAGCAAAGGCTTCTGGGGAAAAGGCTGTGGCGGCGCCTACCGTCCCGAGTGTGTTTAGAAAGGCTCTTCTTTTCATTGAAAGGCGGTTTTGGGTGAAGGAAAACAGCAAGTTAAGGACATTCGCCGAAACTTCAAAGTTTTTATTCCCCTTAAAACCTCCTACGGCAACGGCAGTACGGCGAAGGATTCCGCCACCGACCGTTTACCACGAATAAACTCCTTCGCGAAGTTGCGCTACGCCGAAGGGTTATTTAGAGAATAAACTGACTGAGGTCTTTATCTTGGGAAATCCCTTCTAAGCGCAGGCGTACCCGCTCCGCATCCACCAAGATATGGTCTTCCGGCATGGCATCGGGGACATCGAACAGCGTGTCTTCGAGCAACGTAGTCAGGATTGTATGCAAACGGCGTGCGCCAATATTTTCCACTTCCTCGTTTACCTGTGTTGCAATACGGGCAATTTCGCGAATGGCCTCCTCCGTGAAGGTGATCTTCATGTTTTCGGTTGCCAAAAGCGCTTCGTATTGCTTTAGCAGGGCATTCTTCGGTTGCTTCAGGATTTGATAAAAATCTTCCTCGGTTAGGCTGTGCAGTTCAACACGAATGGGGAAACGCCCTTGCAACTCCGGAATCAGGTCGCTAGGTTTCGAGACATGAAAAGCCCCGCTTGCAATAAACAAGATATGATCGGTTTTCACCACGCCATGTTTGGTGGTTACGGAAGAACCCTCCACAATCGGCAAGAGGTCTCGTTGAACGCCCTCGCGGGAAACGTCTGCTCCGCCGCCTTTGTTTGCACGGGCCGCAATTTTATCCACCTCGTCCAAGAATACAATACCAGATTGCTCCACTTTCTCGATGGCTTCAGCAAGGACGGCATCCATATCTATGAGTTTTTGGGCTTCCTCGTCTATCAGAAATTGTCGGGCTTCCCGAATCGGCATCCGGCGTTTTTTGCGTTTACGATTTCCTTGCCCCAGCATTTCTTGCAAGTTCATGCCAAATTCCTCCATACCCATCGGCGAAAACACCTGCATCATCGAGCTGCCATTGGCCGCCACCTCAATTTCCACCTCGCGATCATCCATTTCGCCCTCTTCCAACTTCTTCTTAAACTTCTCGCGGGTGCGGCCATAAAGTTCTTCTTCGTGCTTATGCTCCGATTTTGGCTCCTCGGCTCCACCCGGTTGCCGTTGTTCCGCCCCAAAGAGGTTAAATCCGGCAGGTAATAAACTACGGCCACTCTCTTTTGCAGCAGAAGGCGCGGGCAACAAGATATCCAAAATTCGTTCATGCGCCATTTCGGTGGCCCGAACACGCACCTTCGCCTTCTGCTCGGCTTTTACCATATTCACGGCAAGGTCCGTCAACTCGCGGATGATGCTGTCCACATCCCGTCCCACATAACCTACTTCGGTAAATTTGGTTGCTTCCACCTTCAGAAACGGGGCATGGGCCAATTTCGCTAATCTTCGGGCGATCTCGGTTTTTCCCACCCCTGTTGGTCCAATCATAATGATATTGTTGGGCATGATCTCGTCACGGATTTCGGGAGCGGCATTAAGCCTCCGCCAACGGTTCCGCAAAGCAATGGCCACGCTTTTTTTGGCCTCTTGCTGGCCAATAATATATTTATCTAACTCCGCAACAATCTCGCGGGGGGTTAAAGAGGTACTCATGTAGTTCGGTTATTCAGAAAAAAGCCGTCCAAATCAGATTTCTTGGACGTTGATCTCGTGGTTGGTGTAAATACAAATGTCGGCGGCAATGTGCAGGGCTTCGGTCACAATTTCCTTGGCCGATAGTTGGGGGCTGTGTTTGAGCATGGCGCGTGCAGCAGCGAGGGCATAGGAACCACCGGAGCCAATGGCCACAATGTCGTCATCCGGTTCTATCACATCGCCCGTGCCGCTAATCAGCAAAAGATGATCCGGCGAGGCCACCGCCATCAATGCCTCCAAACGACGTAGGTAACGGTCTGTTCGCCAATCTTTGGCCAATTCTACCGCTGCACGCAATACATTCCCTCTTCGCTCTCGCAATTTCTCCTCGAATCGCTCCATCAGGGTGAAGGCATCTGCCGTCCCACCTGCAAAACCAACGAGTAATTTCCCTTCGTTCAAGACCCGTACTTTTTGTACTTTATGCTTCATTACGGTATCGCCAAAGGTGGCCTGTCCATCCGATCCGATCGCTACTTTGCCGTCTTTTTTTATTGCAATAACGGTTGTTGCTTTTAATTTGGTCATGTATCCCTTGTTTGAAATTAATGCTGATACCGGGCAATCAACTTAACAATACTGTCTTGTACGCGGGTCACATATCCCGTAGAAGTATTGTATTGGTTGGCAATGAGCGAGAACGCAATAGGGGTTCCCATCACCGTTGTCACATACCCACTCAAGGACCGAACCCCATTGATGTATCCGGTTTTCGCCCGGACATTCCCGATGGTTGGGTATTCTTTCATGCGCTTTCTGAGGGTTCCATCCACCCCAGCAACCGATAAAGAGTTATAAAATGCCTGTCTGGTCTGGGTATTGGGATGATGGTACATATACTCCAATAACCGAACCGTAGCAGCAGCGGTAATTTTATTCCCCCGCGAGAGGCCCGATCCATCCGTCAGGATAATGTCATCCGTCCGCGTGCCAATTTTCCGCAGAAAATCCCGAATAGCGCGTCCTCCGCGCACGGCAGAACCAGGCCGGGGTACGCCATCCCACGAAGTGGTCGTTCCGAGGGTTTTGAGTACATGCTCGGCATACATATTGTGGCTTCGTTTATTGATTACGGCAGCAATTTCGGACATCGGCGGCGAAACAGCAGTGCCCACCCGTCGCATTTCATAGCCACGATACAAAGGTTTTTCCGCAAGACTATCCACATCCACCGCACGACCCCAAATTTGAATACCGCTATTTTGCAAGGTTTCTTTAAATACCTGTGCCGTAAAAAGCGTCGGATTTGTTATGGGCATGGTGTTGGTATAAGAACGTCCAGAACCCACTTTTACGGTAAACGTCATATTATTGGTATGGTAGGGCCTCCCCACACCTCCACTGACCCCGCGACCGGAAGTAGTGGAAGTCTTGTTCACCAATTGTACATATTCCGTATTTCCGGGACGTAGTGTTACCGTTGCTTTTTGTCCGGGGCGATTACCCTCGACCGTAAATTCCACACAGTTCTCGGTAAAGGACAATCCGCTTACTTCGGCGGCATAACAATTGTTAAAATCCCGCGATTCCCATTCTTCCCCACGCGCAAAATCATCAAAGACGTCGTCATCGCCAATCACATTGCCCTCAACATTCCGGATGCCCATTCTTTTCAGCGCCTCCGACCATTCATGGAAGACCCGTAACAAGTCGTTCTGTTCGTCATCAAATAAGCCACCCAAACTTGGGTCACCCGATCCTCGGATGTATAAGTCGCCCCGTAGTGTTTCGCCTTCAATTTTACCTTTATAGTAGAGATCGGTCTCGTAGCGAAAGTCCGCCCCAAGTAAATCCAAGGCCGCCGCAGTTGTATAAAGTTTCATGTTAGACGCTGGGGTTAAGGGTCTTTCGGGATTCCGTTCATACAGCACCTCCCCATTCGTCAGGTCCATGACTTTAATACCCCAGATGGCACCCGCATTATAGCGGGAAAGATAATCTGAAATTTGTTCTCCCAGCGATTTAGGGGACTTGGTTTCGGGCGGTTCTGGAATGTCCACTTCCGTAGAATCCGGCTCCTCCTGTGCACGGGCTTCCTGAAAAAAGGCGATACTCAGAACCAAAAAGATGGACAACGACAAACGATACAACTTCATGATGGGTTTTGGCAGAAATAGGGGGTGGCAGAGGTAGTTAAAAACAATTTGAACAAAATAGGGGTTAGAAGTTCGGTTTGATTCGGTGCTTTTTATAAAAATCGGTGATGATGTTCACCACTTCCTCCGAATCATCGGTAACGTGAATCAGTTCAAGGTCTTCCGGAGAGATGAATCCCCCTTCTTTTAAAGTACTTTTGATCCATGTGACCAACGGCTCCCAAAACGACTTTCCTACAAGAACTATTGGAAAGATGCGTGCTTTTCCGGTTTGAACGAGGGTTAGTGATTCAAAAAGCTCGTCCAATGTCCCAAATCCACCCGGCATGGCAATAAATCCCATTGCATATTTAACAAACATCACCTTACGCGCGAAAAAGAAATCGAAGGTAATGAGTTTATCCGGATCAACATAGGGATTGGAAAACTGTTCGTGCGGCAGGGTAATATTCAGCCCAACCGATACGCCCTTGCCTTGAGAAGCGCCTCGGTTGGCCGCTTCCATCAACCCTGGGCCGCCTCCCGTAATAACGCCAAAGCCACGTTCCACCAGTTTCTGTCCAATTTCCACGGTTTTGTGGTAATACGGATGATCTTCTTTTAGACGTGCAGATCCAAAAATAGTCACACAAGGGCCAAGACTACTGAGTGTCTGAAATCCTTCCACAAATTCGCTCATGATGCGAAAAATACGCCATGTATCTTGGATGGACTTGGTTTGCCATTCATCAATTGCTTTTTTGTCCATTAAGGAAAAGTCTGTCATCTTTTTATGCTTATTTTGTACAAGATATCCGTCCGGAAACCGAATACGGCGTTCCACCTTTGTCTAAATCGGGAAGTTTATGTAGTATTTTCTTTCCTAAAGAGTTCCCGACGAAAAAAATTTACCTCACGTTTCCATCTATCTGAACCTCCAAATGTATGCGTTGTCTTCGTACTTTTTCTATCATGGCGTTGTGGCTAATCGGGCTGATTGCCTTGCCCTCCATTGTCGAAAGCCAAGTAGTCCCTACCTCCGAAAGCGCCCGATTGGGCGCATTTAACACCCGAAAGATGGCCAAAGCCCAGTCTTGGGTGGCCGGTTTGCCTTTAAGGAATATTGGACCTACCATTATGAGTGGCCGCGTGACCGACCTCGATGTTAACCCATCGGACCCTACCCAATATTATGTGGCGTATGCGTCTGGTTCTGTTTTTTTTACCCACAACAATGGCGCTACTTTTACGCCTATTTTTGACCAAGAAGCAAGCCCCACAATCGGGGACCTTGCTGTTGACTGGGGCCGCAATACCATTTGGGTGGGAACAGGCGAAAGCAACTCCAGCCGCTCGTCATATGCCGGAACAGGGGTCTATAAATCAGCCGATGGGGGGAAATCTTGGCAACATCTGGGGCTTGCCGAAACGCACCACATCGGACGAATGGTCTTACACCCAACCAATCCCAATATTGCATGGGTAGCAGCCATTGGCCACCTCTACTCGTCCAATCCCGAACGGGGCGTGTTTAAAACCACCGATGGAGGCAAAACGTGGAAAAAAACCTTATTTATTGACGAAAATACGGGAGTGATAGATTTGGTAGTGGACCCCGCCAACCCCAATGTATTGTATGCGGCTGCGTGGTATCGCACACGCCGTGCATGGAATTTTGAGGAGGCGGGCGAAACCTCTGGCATTTATAAAAGCACCAATGGCGGAGACTCTTGGACGCTGGTTTCCACCAAAAATGCGGGTTTCCCCACCGGAAAAGGGATTGGACGGATTGGCCTGAGCATCTCCGGAAATAGCCTATATGCTTTCTTAGACAACCAATTCACCAAGCCGAAGTCCGCCCAAAAATCAGAAATAGGGCTTTCCAAAGACGACCTTCGGACGATGAGCAAAGAAACCTTTCTGGCGCTCAAAAAAGAGGACTTAAAACAATATCTCGAAAATTTTGGCTTCCCGCGTGAATACACCCCCGAAAGTGTAACCGAAATGGTGCGCCGAGACGAGGTGAAACCCATCGCTTTGGTGGAATATCTAGAGGATGCCAACCAGCAACTATTTGACACCGATGTGATTGGCGCAGAACTGTACCGCTCTACCGATGGCGGGAAATCTTGGAAAAAAACCCATGACGGGTATTTAGATCAGGTGTATTATACCTATGGCTATTATTTCGGAACCGTTTGGGCACATCCAAAAAATCCGGAAAAGGTTTTTGTGGCGGGGGTCCCGATCTTGCGCTCGGATGATGGGGGTAAAACCTTCCAAAACATCAATGGCGACAATGTCCACGCTGATCACCATGCCCTTTGGATAAACCCCAATCGGCCCGGCCATCTCATCAATGGAAACGACGGCGGCGTTAACATTTCCTATGACGACGGTGCTTCGTGGTTTAAAATCAATACCCCATCGGTAGGCCAATTCTACACTGTTACCTTCGATATGGCAGAGCCGTACAATGTCTATGGAGGCTTACAAGACAACGGTGTCTGGGTTGGCCCCAGCACCTACCAACAGTCCCCATTTGAATGGACCGACGATGGGCGTTACCCATACCAACGTTTGGGTGGTGGCGATGGAATGCAGGTACAGGTGGACTTTCGAGACAACAATACGGTGTATTTTGGCTCACAATTTGGGTTTTATTCCCGCATGAACCGCGCCACACGGCAATCACGCCCGGTACGGCCACGCCATAAATTAGGCGAGCGGCCTCTCCGCTTCAACTGGCAAACGCCTATTCATTTATCGCGACACAACCAAGATATTTTGTACTTTGGCGCCAATCGCCTCTACCGCTCGATGGACAAAGGCGACACCTTTACGGCCATCTCTGGCGACCTGACCCTTGGCGGCAAGCCCGGAGATGTTCCCTTTGGCACACTTGCCACCATAGACGAATCCCCATTGCAATTTGGTTTGCTCTACACCGGATCCGACGACGGCTTGGTACATGTTTCTAAAGATGGCGGGATTTCTTGGCAACGCATCTCAGACAATCTACCCGCAAACCTTTGGGTGAGCCGTGTAAAAGCCAGTCGCTTTGACAAAGCCACGGTCTATGTAACCCTGAATGGCTATCGTTGGGACCACTTCGATGCTTATGTCTATGTTTCTAAAGACTATGGACAAAACTGGACCCGCATCGGAAAAGACCTGCCCCACGAACCTGTCAACGCGATTGTTGAAGACATCACAAACCCCAAATTGCTCTTTGTGGGGACAGATTTGGGCGTCTATGCTTCGTTGGATGGAGGCATGAGCTTTCACCAGCTCGACAATGGCTTTCCACATACACCTGTTCATGACTTGGCCATTCATCCAAAGGCAGGAGATCTCATTGTCGGCACACATGGGCGATCCATCTATATAGCCAACCTCTCCCAACTCCGACAATTGGATGAGGCTACATTAGCCAAAGATTTACACCTATTCACACCCGAAAAAGTAACGTTTAATGAAAGATGGGGAACAAAAGGAGCCACATGGCGCGACGCCTTTGAGCCTAAAACAACCTTGTACGTTTTTGCAAAAACTGCTGGGAATGCAACAATTGTGGTAAAAGACAAATCCGGCAAAACCCTCAAAACCTTTACCCACTCCTTAAGAATGGGCCTGAACGAGGTCTCCTACAACCTTTCTGCTCAACCTGGTAGCTTGGGCAACCAAAAACCGGGTGAAAATGGCGTGCTCTACCTAACCGAAGGCGACTATACCTTCTCTGTAGCTGTCGGAAAAGCCAACACCGAGACCACGCTCAAAGTTGTTAAACCCGAACCAAGGCGCTGATACTGTTTCATGAAGAGCGTTTAAAGAGAACAATCTGGCAAACCTTTTGAAGGGTACGGCGTTCTGTTTGTATTCAATCTAAATAAGAATCCGTACCCAATGCTTTTAAATACCGCTATTGCGTTTGATGTAAACCGCGTTCGTGCGGATTTTCCGGCCTTGCACCAATCTATTAACCAAAAACCATTGGTATATTTAGATAATGGGGCAACGGCCCACAAGCCCCATTCTGTATTAGACGCAACCAACCAGTTTTATGCACAAGGCAATGCAAACGTACATCGAGGCATTCATACATTAAGCCAACAGGCCACCGACGCCTACGAAGCCGCACGAAAAACGATACGCCATTTTCTGAATGCCCCCTCCGAAGAAGAAATTATCCTCACTTCTGGAACCACGATGTCTTGTAATTTGGTGGCCCATTCTTTTGGTGAAGCCTTCTTAAAAGCCGGGGATGTGGTCTTGGTCTCGGAAATGGAACACCATGCCAATATCGTACCTTGGCAATTGGTTGCCCGCCGAAAAGGCGCTACGGTCAAAGCCATTCCTGTAACAGATAGCGGGACCATAGACCTAGACGTTTATCGTTCCCTACTCACCGAAAACGTCCGCTTGGTTTCGCTGATTCACGTATCCAATATGCTAGGAACGATCAATCCTATCCATGAAATGATTCAAATGGCCCATGAACAAGGCATTCCGGTGATGGTGGATGGTGCACAATCGGCGCCGCATCTGCCCATAGATATTCAAGCATTAGATGCAGACTTTTTTACTTTTTCCGGTCATAAGGTTTTTGGCCCTACCGGAACAGGGGTTTTGTTTGGAAAAAAACACCTTCTGGAACAAATGCCCCCGTTTTTTGGCGGTGGCGACATGATCCGGACGGTTTCTTTTGACGAAACATCGTTTAATGTCCTACCCCACAAATTTGAGGCAGGAACCCCCAATATTGCAGGCTTTTTAGGCTTAAACGCCGCACTAAACTATGTGATGACACTCGGTTTTGAAGGAATTGAGGCGCACGAACAGCAATTATTTGCTTATGCAGATGAACAACTACGCGCAATAGACGGCCTGGTTTTATATGGACCCGCCACCGATAAGGCTCCCGTTTTTTCGTTCATCGTCCAAGATATTCATCCGTTTGATTTGGGAACCCTCTTGGACAAACAAGGCATTGCTGTCCGAACAGGCCACCATTGCACGCAACCTTTGCACCACCGTTTTGGACTTTCAGGATCGGTCCGTGCTTCTTTTACGTTTTACAATACCCTCGAAGAAGTGGACGCTCTGGTGCAAGGCATTCAGAAAGCACGCCGCTTTTTTTAACAATGTGCCCCCTATGAACCCAATGATCCCCAGTATTGCAGACCGCGAAGCCGAGGTAATTGCCGAATTTCAATTGGCAGACGGCGATTGGGAACTAGAAACTGAATTGCTGATAGACCAAGGAAATTTACTCGAACCGATGGATCCTGCCCTTAAAACCGAGGCTACACGGGTACATGGCTGCGTCTCTCAGGTATGGCTACATGCAACACTGGAGGAAGGCAGAATGCACCTTTGGGCAGACTCCGACTCGCACCTCACCAAAGGCATCATTGCCTTATTGATACGGGTGTTGAATTTCCAAAAACCAGCCGATATCGCCCAAACTGAATTTCGTTTTATAGAGGAAATTGGCCTAAAACACCTGCTGACCTCCCAACGACAAGGTGGATTGGCCGCGATGGTCAAAAAAATTAAGGCAGTCGCAAGCCGATATACCGCTTCTCTATAATTCCTTACCCAACCCAAACTGAACGTTCCGATATGATGGACGAAAACAATCCCAATCAACATACCAACCCAGTTTCCGATAACTATCCGGTTACAAAAGAACGGGTCATTGATGCCATCCGAATGGTCTATGATCCAGAATTACCCGTGAATGTATATGATCTGGGCCTGATCTATGAAATCAACATTACACCACCCGATGGGGTACACATCGTGATGACCCTCACAACGCCCAATTGCCCATCTGCTCTCACGCTTCCGGGAGAGGTAGAAACAATGGTTTGTTCGCTTCCAGAGGTAGGAAAATGTACCCTTGAAGTGACTTTCGACCCGCCCTATACCATGGATATGATGACCGATGCAGCAAAATTGGAAATGGGCTTGATGTATTGATCTTTTTTTGATTAGTTTAAAGCAAACTTAGCCCATAGCAAAATATGCCCGATCAGCAACCTCCAACCGATGAAGCCCGCTCCTTTTGGGAAAGTATGGGTATTTTTGAAGACTTACAACAAGACAATTCAGCGAATAAACCCGTGAAACAAACACCGGAACCGTTACAAACACCGGAATCACCTAGGCTCATGGACACTTCTGGCAGTACAGATTCAGAAAAAGGAACCACTGCCCACCATACTCTCGACCCTGAAGCACCAAACAACCCAGTAGCACAAGTACAAACTTCCAATGAATCGGGGTATGGACATTTGACACATTTTCCACTGAACGAGACGGAAGCGGAACCAAACGTGGAAAATGTTTTCACCATCCGAACCTCGCTTCCTATGGGAGGAAACGATGCTTTCGAGGAACTCATAGCCTACGATCCGATCAATACTGCTGATCCAAACATCGCACAATCAGCCCCCAATGATGTGTCGGACACATCTGGTCTGATCATAGGAAAGGAAGTAGTGAATCGTTCTACTCCCTCCCCCATAGAGGAAGATGATACAGAAGAAACGATGTTCCCCGAAGTATCGAAAATTCTGCACGGCAAAACAGGGCAGTTTAAATTTAAAACGGGAATCACCCCTGTTTTAGTGATTACAGCAGGGCCTTCCGTTTTTATTTCAGAAATAGCCCATTTTTCCGAAACGCCCCTAACGGAAGACGCTGTCACTCCCTTGCCTACTTTAGAACCTGTAGCCATACAGCGAAGCGGCCTTCACCCGCATCGTTTTTCGGAAGGTGAAATCAAACCAGAAAAACCAACTTCGAGCAAGACCTCTGGTTTTGGAAGGCGTATTCCACCTGCGACACCAGCGTTCAAAGGTACTGCTTTGCCCAAAATCATCACAGCAATCCCTATTACGACGACCGTTGCTTCCGAAAAGGAATTAGAACGGCTCAAAAAATGGCATGAAAAACCCTTACACTTCTCGGCAGTTTTGATGGGTGGCTTTCTGTTCTTCTTTGGGATCATCGGGCTATATCGGTTTTCTCAACCAGATTTCACCCCTATTAACTGGCAACAAATGAAACTAAGCCTTTACGGAAAAGATACGGGGTTTCAAGTGGAGTCTTCCACAGAATCTGCTCGTTATGTCGGTGGGAGTGGTGGCCGATTTCCAACCCGCGCACAAGATTGGACGCCTTCCGACTGGGCCCGATGTGGTTGTCCGGAATGTATCAAAAACCTAAATCAGTGGCAGGCCATGCAAGCTTCGCTTAACACTGGAAAGAGCACCTCTACCCTTCCCGACTCTAGCGTGGTGATTTCACCTGGTGGAAAAGTAGATCCTTTGGGAAGTGGTAGCAACGACCTCTACAAAAAACCACAAGGCGCAAATCAGACCATCAGCCCTGGTGGTACTATCATGTACTAATATTTTGTTTTCCTGTGACAAGGGCTATATTATAGCCCTTTTTATTTTTCATACCTCATGAATACCACTGTTGACCTTAGGAGCGATACCGTTACGCAGCCCACACCCGCCATGCGCCAAGCCATGATGGAGGCCCCCGTTGGAGACGATGTCTTTGGGGAAGATCCTACGGTCAACCGACTCCAAGCCACCGTTGCAGCCCTGCTCGAAAAAGAAGCCGCCCTCTTTGTATCAAGTGGTGTAATGGGAAACCAATTGGCAATTAAACTTCATAGTCAATCCGGAGATGAGGTTATTTGTGAATCCGGCTGCCACCTTTTCAACTACGAGTCGGGGGCCGGAGCTGTTTTGTCTGGCTTACAATTCCAAACCCTTCCGGGCCATCGAGGTATTCTGAAAGCCGCTCAAATAGAAACCGCCATCAGGTCTGGCGCCTACTGGGAACCCCAAACACGGATTGTTGCACTGGAAAATACCCACAATAAAGCGGGTGGCGTGGTGTATCCGTTGGAAAAAATCCACGAAATTGCGCACATTGTCCAAAAACACGGCTTGGCATTTCATTTGGATGGTGCGCGACTTTGGAATGCATGCGTGGCCACTGGGGTATCGGAGGCATCGTATGCCGCCCCATTTGATACGGTATGTGTCTGTTTATCAAAGGGCCTCGGTGCCCCTGTTGGCTCTGTATTGGCGGGTAGCAAAGAATTGATTAACAAAGCACGCCGCTACCGAAAAATGTGGGGAGGGGGCATGAGGCAAGTTGGTTTCCTCGCCGCAGCAGGCTTATATGCCCTCGAACATCATCGAGAACGGTTGGCCGAAGATCATCGGCTTGCAAAAAAATTGGCTATGGGTTTGGGTGAAATGGGAATATTTGATATTGATCCCGAAAAAACAGAAACCAATATTGTCATGTTTGGTACCCAAAGCAAGCCCGCAAAAGAAATTCTGGAGCGTTTATCACAGGAAGGAATCAACATGGTGGCCTTTGGCCCATTTACCATTCGCGCAACCACCCACATAGACGTTTCCGAAGACCAAATTGACAAAACACTAACAATAATGAAGCGGCTTTTCACTTAATCCAAAGTATTTTAGGGCATCATACCAATAACACCCCAAATGTGTTCTTAGCATCCAAGGTAATTCCAGTATTTTTTGCAGTGTTCATCAATGGTAGCGCACAACAATCGCTATAAAGCCCCCGTTGCACTAGATCAAACCCCATGAAAGTTCCTTTTCAACCAAAGACCTTACGCCAAATTGCAAGTACACATGGAACCCCCACTTATGTGTATTTTGAAGAAACCATCCGGGACCGCTGCCGGAAACTCAAAGACAAGGTTTCTTTGCTGCCGCATAAATTGCTCTATGCCATGAAGGCCAACTACAACCCAGCCATTCTTAAAATCATTTGTGAGGAAGGCATCGGCATTGACGCCGTTTCTATCGGCGAATTGGAACTGGCCAAACGGGTAGGATTTGCTCCGCAAGATGTGCTCTATTCGGCCAACAGCATTACCGATGAAGAAATGCACACAGCAGCGTCTTATGGCAGTTTATTCAATATTGGTGAGCTTTACCGCCTAACGCGATTTGGAGAGGCATATCCAGGCGCAGACGTGTGCATCCGACTGAACCCAAGGGTTGGTGCTGGTCACCATGAATATGTGGTGACAGCAGGAGAAAAGTCCAAATTTGGCATCCCCATGGAGCACTTGCCCCAAGCGTTGGAAATTGCTGCAAAATATGGACTTAAGATCATTGGCATACACCAACATATTGGGAGTGGTATTTTAGATATCGCCGATTTATGGTCGGCAGTAGAAGTATTGCTGGAGGCTGCTCCGAATTTCCCAGACCTCACGTTCATCAATTTTGGCGGCGGCCTTGGGATCCCATACCGCATCGGAGAAGCTAGTTTCGATTACGATGGATTCCAGCAGGTCTTAATCCCACGAATCAAGGAATGGTCGGAGACGTTGCCCCAACAACTTGCTTTTTGGTTCGAACCAGGAAGGTATTTTGTTGCCGAATCAGGAATCTTACTGACCGAAGTAACCATGCTCAAACAAAACGGGATCGGCTCCCGTACCTTTGCGGGCACCAATTCCGGACAAAATCACCTGATCCGTCCCATGTTTTATAATGCCTATCACGAAATTTTCAACCTTTCCAACCCCACAGGCATTTTATACAATTATGATGTGACCGGAAATATTTGTGAATCCGGCGACCGATTTGCCAAAGATCGCCCCATTCAGGAAATACGGGTGAACGACATTCTGGCTATTTTAGATGCAGGCGCATATGGATATGCGATGTCTTCGTTGTATAACCTACGGCCTTTTCCAGAAGAGGTGTTGGTGCGGAAAACGGGAGAGGTGGAGGTGGTGCGGAAACGGGTTTCACCGACGGCCTTGATTGATCAATTATTATCGGAAACAACCGATTAAAAGCCATCTTTGACACCTTGAACCACTTTTTCGACGACTCGGCAAATAAAACAGAAACCAAAATCATAAAAACCGTTTAAGCCGTAAACTATTTTTAATGGACATATTCAAAGTATATCAGCTCGATAAAACGGCTGCAACCCATGCCTTTTGGATTGCACATCGGGCCACCATGCTTTGTTACCTTCTGATAGCCCCTCTCACTGCCTGGGGTATTCCTTTTTTGGGCTTTCCACCCTATGTGGCACTTGCAGCCTTGGTGATTAGCCTTGTGCTTGCAATCCGGTATTATTATCACCGATTGTTAGTTTATTCGCATCAGGTAGGTCAATTAAAGGTTTCAGACCGACATTTGGTTTCTACAAACCTTTCAGGCAAAACAGATGTTTTTGACTACATCAAATTGGTTTATTTTGAACTTCAGGATGTAGGTATTTTTGTTCAAGGCCCCCACCAAAAAACCATTTTCATCTCCCGATATTTTACCGAGTTCGAAGCCCTTAGCGAAACATTATTGGATATGGCCGCTTTCTACGACATTCCGGTATATTGTACGGGCAACCATTGGACCTCGCGGCACCGCCATCAGTTTTATCCGTCGGTGAATGAACCCGAAAAACCATTGCACATTTCCTGATTTCTCTATAAGTCTGAATCCAGAAATCCACCTTACGATGTCCTAAATTATCCAGATAACAGATTAAACGGTGACGTACTGCCTTTTCAGAGACGTTAACAACCATTGCTTTGACAACACATCTATAACATTTGAAACATGCTATTTTTTTCAGCTTCTTTTTTCTGAGATACATTTGCTGTATCTTTCTCCCAACTTTATCCGCTTCCGCAATCTAACATGCCGATCATAACCCTAACTACCGATTATGGCACCCGCGATCCGTATGTTGCCGCCCTTAAAGGAGTCCTCATTACAATGGCTCCGTCGGTATCTGTTATGGATTTATCGCACGAGATTGCTCCACAAGACCTGATGGAAGCCGCTTTTTTCCTAAGAAATACCTATCTTTATTATCCCAAAGATACCATCCATATAGTGGTAGTGGATCCGGGTGTTGGAACCGCACGCAGGGCCGTTGCACTACGCGCCAACGGACATTTTTTTGTAGGTCCGGATAATGGGGTATTTTCGCTGATGCTTGATGGAGATCCGGTAGATGAGCTGGTAGAATTGAATATCCCAGCTTTTTGGCGGACGCCCCAGCCTTGCGACACCTTCCACGGACGAGATATTTTTGCCCCCATTGCCGCTGCACTTGCGCAAGGTGTTCCGTTACACCAACTCGGATCGCCCATAGATTCCCTAAAACCCTTGTATTGGGCGCTTCCTATTGCGGATCCACAAGGCATTCGCGGCTGGATCACCCATATAGATCGGTTTGGCAATTGCATTAGCAACATTCACCAAAACCTGTTTCTGCAACATCATCAGAGCCGAAAACCCAAGTGCTATGTGGGTTCTGCCATTATTAACGGACTCCACCAAACCTATGGACACGTAGATTCCGGCGAAATCGTTATGCTCTTTGGGAGTCATGGTTTTTTGGAAATTGCCATCAACGAGGGCCGTGCAGCCGAATTATTGGGAATCGTTAAAGGAACACCCCTATCATTGGTTTTTGTGGAACAAAAAAAGCATGTTCCGGAACTTGAAGCCGTGGAGTCATAATGCCAATTACCAATGCAGAAAAAAGCACTTTTGCCGAATTGATGGCGCCAGATCCAACAACGGCCCAACGGTTTTTGACCCACCTACACGAGAAAGAATGGGGAAAAGATCGGACGAGTGCCTGTAAACAACTGCTCAGGACATGGTTTTTGTTTCATCCCGCTGATCGTTCCGAATCTAACCGCTTTTGGGATCCAACCCTGATAGGATTTCTGTTGCATTACATGAAGTTCTCTACCCACGAAATAGCGACTTGCCTGGGCGTGGGAACCGTAACCGTGGAACGATACATTGAACAAAATCCTCCTTTAGACAGGTTCGAAGGTGCATCCCACCAAGCCACAACAAAGGATGCCCCCCTTTCTTTTACTTGGAATGGAAAACCCATTGCCGAAAAACCAACCCGAACAGGGTTTAGAAAAGCGATGATGGGGCTTTTGCTGGTCTGCATCGCCACGTTGTTGGCGGTGGTGTTTCAAGTCTTTTTTGGGAAATCAACCGTTCAAAACAGCCTCATTCATCAGATTGCCACCCAAGAGCCACGCATCTTGCTCGAAAATGGTACGCGAGAAGAAGTGGCCGAAAAATTAAAATCGGAATTGGGCTTTTCTGCCGATGTGCCGACCCTGGCGGGCGAGGCGAACATCGGACTGGGGCGCACCACTGTGGACGGCCTACCGCCTCTTGCTACCTTTCTCTTGGGTAGAACGGGGCTTTCTCGTATCCGAATTGTTGCCATTGGCTATCAGTACTTAGACAAAGTGACCGAAAACGGCTTGAGCAGCAATGTGCTCTCCGGACTGGCCGAAAAGGAAGGCCGCCCCATGCTCTTGGACCGCCAATGGAACCAACAAGGATGTGTGATCTGGCGGTGGCGCGACGATTTGTATTTTGCCTTTCTACCACCCAATCAGGTGAAGACCTTTATTGGACAACTAAGCCGTTTTTGAGTAGATACCCACAACTTTACATTGCTTATCTAACGACAACACCAAGGTTTGATCCCGCCTCTACGGAGTTGGAAGGGGGGTCTGGAGGAAGAAGGTGGAATGCGGCTTAGCTTCCATTTGTTCGGCTGATGATGCGTTCTTTGATGCATGCAAACTCCTCTTGCTGCAATAATTCTATGGTCTCGGCATTCATGTCATTAAAATACCCCAATAAGTTTGCACAGCTACTGCTTATATCCCGAACCCGCTTAAAATCAGCAAATAAGGCATCATCCAAAGACGAAAGGTGTTTTGTAATAAATACTTCATACTCATTCATTTGGTTTTTCCAATGGTCTCATATTTCATCCAAGAGTAATAAGCTATTCAGATTAACGTTCTCCACTCTTATAGGCAAAATGCGTTGGATAAATAAATCCTTCTCCGCGCGACTGTTCCGATACACCTCATAAAGTTCCCACATGCAAAAAGGCGATTTTAAATATTTATGGCTCATAAACACCACCACCAAATCCCCTTTCCCAATTTGCTTCATAAACTCAGTAATAAGCCCCGCATAAGAGAGGTTGTTTTTATCCCGACGAGCATCAAAGCCATCTTTTTTAAGGGCATCATAGAGTTGATTTACCACCTCCTCGCGCCCACCAACTGTCTGCCCATGATCGTTCCAAGCATAGGAAAAGAAAATGGACTTTTGTTCAACATCCAGCATTTTTTCAGAAAGCGTTTGCTTCATTTCAAACGAATCTGGTCTTGCATGTAGGCGCTCTGGTTGTTGATCCTTTTTCCATTCTTCTATGGCAAAGACCCTCAAACCTTCTGGGGCCTCCCAATACCAGTTTTCATGACGTTGACCTGTTTCTTCTAACGCTTCCAAAATACTGGATAACCACAAGTGCATCGCTTTCTTTTCAATGGAAAGCACAATCTCTTTTTGCACCACATCCAACTCAACCAAAAACCAGCCCTCAGATGTTTCGATATGAATTCCATTCCGCCAAATATCAGGGCGTTTCGTTTTCCGTCCTAAAGCGGCAATAAATGCCTGAATACGGTAATAATTCAGCCATTTGAGTGGGTAGCGCAAAACCTGAACGTCCTTTGTGCGTTCTTGCCAGCGCTGCGTTAGGTGTTCCGGTTTTTCATGTTGCAAAAATTCCGGAAATACATAACGGCTTTCTAAGTCTCTATTGGCCGCATCGTCATTGAGTTTAAAACACAACCCACAACTTTCCATGAACTGCAAAAACAATCACTTATCCTCGTTACTATAGCCAGTACCAAACCAGCCAAACAACTTACGAACGGGTACGATGCCTTTATAATCCTGTCGTAATTCGGCATAAGGCGTTGAACCCCGCTTCAATGGCTTATAAATCGCCTCCAAAGCCCAGCGTTGATCCAATACAACGTTATCCCCTAATTTTTCGTGGTATAAATAAACCCATTGTGAAACAAGTACGCAAATAAGAGATCCCATGCGTCCGCAGGCACCCCATTCACCACAAAAACCTTTTCCACAAAGTCCTTTTTGGCGAAGATCCTGATTCTTTTTTCGCCCAACTGTAGGTTTTGATGTAGCCATTTGGTGACCGCAATCCAAGAAGGCGGCATCGGCATTCCATAATCCGGCAATTTCTTTGCGGCTTTGCTGAGTTCAAGTTGTAGGCCGGAGATGTCTTGACCCGTTCGGGCACTTACAAAATGGAAGGGGATGTCTTCTTCCTCTACATTGTCCCGAATTTTGGCGTAGGATCTTTTGTATTCATCTTTTTTCTTTTGTACCCCCACAAAGGCACTCCCCGGGCTAAGCCCCATCCAAAAAGAAGACACTTCGACTTCGTGGGGCGTTTCGTCCCTGTATTCGGTACTGCCCATTTCAAACACCCCCCCTGCTACATAGATCAGGGGCAGCGGTGTGCCATTCAGGTCAAGCGTAAATAGGTCGCCGTTTTGGGGGTTTTGGGGAAACAGCATGAATGTGTATTGGTAAAAAAGCAAGATAAGGCGTTTATAAGGCCACTACACCATCAAAACCACCCTAACAAGATGCTAAAAAACGTATTGTTGCAACCTTAATCTTTTGGTTTCACGCCCTCTTTGGTTTTGGCAAAAGAATCCGGAAGGTGGTTCCTTCACCCGGCTTCGAGGCATGTACCCAAATTTTCCCTCGGTGGTTTTCGGTAATAATACGGCGTGCCAAGCTCAGACCAAGCCCCCATCCACGTTTTTTGGTGCTAAACCCGGGTTCAAAAACCCTTCGTTGTGTTTTCCGGTCCATGCCCTTGCCATTGTCTTGTACCTCAATTTCGATGCTCCGCTCCTTTTCTGTTGCCACCACCCGAATCCAGCCCTTGTCTTTGTCCATGGCATCCATTGCATTTTTAATCAGGTTTTCCAAAACCCATTCAAACAACTCTGGGGCTAAAGGTGCTTGTAAATCCGGCGGAACCGCCACTTCTAATCGAATCTGGCGTTTGCCCTGCTGAGGAATACGCCGCCGCATATAGTCCGTAACGCCTTGTATGGCGGTGTCTAAGTTTATTGGAATCAGTTGTACCGTAGAACCAATTTTGGAGAAACGGTTGGCCACCCGTTCCAGACGATGAATATCCTTTTCCAGTTCATCGGCCAGTTCGCGTTCTGTTTCCGGCGATAGTTCGCCCGCTTTCATCAATTCCACCCAACCCATCAGGCTTGTGGTGGGCGTTCCCAACTGGTGGGCAGCTTCTTTGGCCATCCCCACCCACATTTTGCTTTGTTCGCTTCGGCGGAGGTGCGAAAGCCCGATGTAACCGACCAAGAAAAACAACAGCACAAAGGCCAATTGCACAAACGGAAACCATCGTAAATCGCTGATTACCTCTGATTCACCGTAATGAATAAATTGCTTCAGGGTTCCAAATCCTGCAACCGAGATATTCACCTCGATGGGCTTAAAGCGCCCGTCCAATTTTTGGATTTCGTTCCGTAGCCGTTCTTGAATTTGCGACTCCGAAAGCCCTGTAGAGTCTAACGCCACATTGGCATAATGGCTGATAGATTGCATGGACGCATCTGAGACAATGGCGGGAACGGTTTTGCTGCTTTGCTCCCAGACGCGTCGCATATAGGCCAATGGTTCGCCGGGGGGCATCGTTATTCCCCACGCTAAGGCCGCTTCAAAGGCCGCTTTCTGGTCTGCCGGAAGGTCTTTCTGAGCGGCGATATACAATTTGAGTGCTTCGTATTGCTCAAGGTGTGGGTTGAAATATGGCTGTGCGGTTTGTGCCAATGCCTCCGCGCCCAGTTCTAAGTTCCGGACTTCCCGCTCTTGTAGCTGGTTGGCAAGGCGATTGGTGTAATAAAGCGATGCAACGGCAATTAAGAGCGCCAGTACAATCAATACCGCCCGTAACTTTACCGAGAAGGAATAGGTTTTCACCGTTTTATGGTCTTGTTAAGAAATGGGGTTAAGATACGCAGGACGAAGGCCATAAAAAGCGTTGCACCAATAATTCCGGTGCATGAAGATTAAACGCCATTTTTCATCATACACAGCACGCCATTTTTATCTTTCCGTCAAGAGGAATACCACAAAATGTAAAATTATTCATTTTACTCTACAAACGGGCTTCCATCCATCTATAAACCACATCATCATGACTTTATTGAACGTTCAACCGGAGGTGGCTGCTTTTATCCAGCACGAAATCCATGCATTGGAACCAGTAAACACACTTCTTGACCGACGTATTCGTTTAAACATGAATATAATGCGCTTCCTTTGCACTTTCATGCAGATTACCTCTGGGCGATTACACCCACAGGAGCAATCCTTTGCCGAGATTTGCTGGCACTCGACCACGTAGAAACCGAAACCGATCCAGAATGTATTTGGGAAGCCCTGAAACGGGGTGCTAAAATTTACCCTGACTTACGGGTTTTGTTGCCTTCCTAAAAAACGGCGAGAACGGCGACTATATTTGCAGAGCACCTGTCTTAGGTGTTCGGATAAGACCCTTACCTGTAGCCATTTTTAGGCCAGTCCAAATTTTTTCAGGATTTCCTCGGCATGTTGGTTCACACGGGGTTTCCGGAAAATATGACGGATGATGCCTGCTTCGTCTATCAGAAAAGTATAGCGTAAAACACCCTGTACAATATTGCCATACATGTTTTTCTCACCAAACGTACCATAAGCATCTAAAATAACATGATCGGGATCTGGGAGTAGGGCAAAAGGCAAACCAAATTTCTGGGTGAATGCCCCATGAGAGGGGTTTTCATCAGGAGAAACCCCAATAACCACCATACCTTTGTCCTGTAAAAGGGCATGGTTGTCCCGCAGATTACAGGCTTGCCGGGTACAAACATCGGTATCGTCTTCGGGATAAAAATACAGCACGACTTTTTTTCCGCGCAGTTTTTCAAGGGAAATGGTTTGGCCATCAAATGTGGTTGCAGAAAAAAGCGGGGCAGGGTCGCCTACTTTCAGGGTAATAATACTCATTTTATTTTTTCCGGTTTAGCCCCCAATTATAATCGGTGTACCGTATTTTGAAGGCGTTTTTTTCCAACTTGGTGCGCAATAAGTCCTCATAGGGAAAAAATCGGCTTAAGTATTGTTGGACGGTCTGGCCACCCTGTTCAAAATCGGAGGCAAACCACGAGAATATTTTGGAGAGTCGGATGGTGTCGGCGGTTGGATTCAGGTCATTTTTATGCTTTTCTGCGAGAAAAACCACAGCCTGATCCGTAAGTTGCTCGTCCAAACGAATACCTTCATAGGCTTCTCGCCGGAGTTTAGGACAACTCATGGCAGCACAAACCAAGGCAAAATGGATGCGTGGCTCTTTAAATTCCTTCCGGATAATCTCATGTTCCACAGCGGTCAAGGTAAACCGCTTACCACCTACCGTCACACTCTCCAAGTCCCAAGCACTCGTTTTACCCGGAATCGGTAACGGGGTAATTCGTAAAATACTTCTGACGGGATAATTTTCGAGTACCAATTTAAGCGTGAACGCATTGTACACATTGATCCAATAGGCCAAACGTTCGAGTTCTGGCAGGCGATCGGGGTCATTTTGTGCCAAACGAATGAGATAGGCATCCAATCTTCCTCGGTCGGTTTTCAGGGCTGCATAATCCACCATTCCCTCTTCATCCACATATTTTTGCAGGACTTCCGTAAAATCGCCATGTTCAAAGTGCATGGGTTTTTGAATGGGCTGACGGATCGGAGTCTGGGGCACATTGGCACACCCCGCCCAGGTCATCAGTCCAAGCAACAACGTGGAAATTTTTGTAGAAGGCATGAAATACTTTATTCGGATGATCAAATTACCATGTCCATTCTTTCATGGTACGAGCAAAAACGTGGTCGGTCCGGTCTAATTGTAAAGGGGTCACGGAAACGTATCCGGCTTCTACAGCGGCCAAATCGGTATCCGGGCCTTCGTCTAAATTTATATGATAACCAGCCAGCCAATAATATGGACGCCCTATCGGGTCTTTTCGTTCCGTAAAGGCTTCGTCCCAGCGGCTGCGGGCTTGCCTTGCAATCCGAAAGCCTTTAAGGTCTTTTTCGGGCACATAGGGGATATTAACATTCAGCATAATGCCGTCTGGTAATCCCACGTTCAGTACCTGATGCGCCACTCTTTGGGCCACCTTTCCGGCAGTTGTATAGTCTGCCTGTTTATCAAAACTATCCAACGAAAAGGCAACCGATGGGATGCCCTCCACACAACCCTCCATCGCGCCCCCTACGGTTCCGGAATGCAGCACATTTACCGCAGTATTAGGCCCTTGATTAATACCAGAGACTACCAGATCGGGTTTTCGTCCCAACCAAGTACCCACCCCAAACTTAACGCAATCTGCCGGGGTGCCGGTCAGAGCACACGCGGTTATCCCTTCTCCCAAATCCCAGTTAAAAAAACGAAGGGGGTCTCGGATCGTGACCATATAGCTCACCGCGCTTTGCTCGGTACGAGGTGCTACAACAAACACCTCGCCCACTTCTTTCATGGCATGGGCCAAGACCAACAGGCCGTCGGCCTCGATGCCATCGTCGTTTGTAATCAGAATGGTTGGTTTAGACATCATTTATAGCAACGTTCAATAACTTTCATTTTTGTTAGGGAAATCTCGACTTCGCACATCGGCGATAAACTGACGAACAGCCGTTTGGATCATTTCTTCGAGATTGGCATATTTTCGGACAAAACGTGGATTAAAATCATTGTTTAGGCCCAACATATCGTGCATCACCAATACTTGGCCATCGCATCCATTGCCCGCCCCGATGCCAATGATCGGGATAAAGGCTTTGGCAGAAATTTCGCGGGCAAGCACCCCTGGGATTTTCTCGAGTACCATCGCAAAACACCCAATCCGTTCTAAACGAAGGGCATCTTCTCGGAGTTGCTCGGCCTCTTCGGCGTCTTGTGCCCGCACTTTGTACGAACCAAACTGATTGATGCTTTGGGGCGTCAGTCCTAAATGCCCCATGACTGGAATGCCTGCGGAAAGAATCCGTTTGATGGTGTCTTCCTCAATTTTCCCGCCTTCCAACTTCACCGCATGGGCGCCCGTTTCTTTCATGATGCGAATGGCCGAAGCCAATGCTTTTTTGGAATTCCCCTGATAACTCCCGAACGGTAAATCCACCACCACAAAAGCACGTTGGGTTCCTCGGACAACACACTGCGCGTGATAGATCATATGATCGAGGGTGATGGGTAAGGTGGTTTCGTGTCCTGCGATAACGTTCGACGCCGAGTCTCCGACCAGTAAAACATCTACCCCAGCCCGGTCTAACAACTGCGCACTGGTATAGTCGTAGGCCGTTAACATCGAGATAGGGGTTCCGGCTGCTTTCATGTTACGAAGGCTCTGGGTGGTGACCCGCCGGACTGGTTTATTTTCAGGTTTTACCGTTTCGGTACTCATTTGTTTATGATCGTTTTGTTACGGTTAGCCCGCTAAACTACGGACGCGGCAAAAGGTTTTCATTAATGAATGGAGAATAAAATACAGAATCCAAGCCCAAACGAAACGCCAATGCCTAAAAAAGGTATCGGATACAGAACGATCATGCGATTGCGGCAAAAGTACTCGTATATTCCGCTACCTCTGACCCATTGACTTTCATATATGAGCTTGTCTATCGAATCCCTGAACAATATACAATTGGCTTTCTTTCTAACGGGTGGCTATTTGGTCTCCCGATTGATGATTAAGTCACAATTACCGGAATCATTGGTATTTTGGATGATTGGCCGAAAACACCTTTCGGTATCCAAACTAATTTTGTACTTATTGGCGATTAACGCCATTTTGGGCATCTTCATCCACCATGCAATTGTGGTCTTAACCTTGATTCCATTAGCCCATCTGATGCAGGAAGTCCTGAGCAAAGAAAATCCCCAATACGACCGTTTCGTCCCCACCATGCTGGCTGCTTGTTTGATGTATGGGGCCAATATTGGGGGCATTGGCGCGATCACCAGTTCCGCAGCCAATGGGATATTGATTGCAGGAGCCAATGGGATTTTACCTGGTTTAGGAGGCGCCGTTCCGGGCGCAGAAAAACTCACTTTTTTTCTCTGGATGTTATGGGGCGTTCCGCTTGTTCTCGTCTATACGTTATTGGCGTGGGCGGTTATCGTCTTGTTTTTTCAGCCGTTTAAGCACTTTAAAGAATACATAAAATTTGAACCTACAGAACCTATCGAAAACGTGTTTCGTCGCCCTGCGGTTGTGTTTGCCGTCCTCACCTTTGGCGCGGCTTTCTTGTTCTCGATGGCTTCCAATGTATGGGCCTCACAAATTCTTCCCCTCACCATAGCGACCGCCATTTTTTTTCTGACCATTATCGCGTTATTGTTCTTTCTCAAAATTCCAAAAGACGGCCATAAAGTTCCACTTCTTACCCTGTCCGACTGTGTGAGCAACCTTCCTAAGCGTGGCTTGGCCTTGGTCGCCATAACGATGGTCATCGCGTTCTTGTTAGGATTGGGTATTCATTATTTCCGCGATGCGCTGACGGGGACCATCGCATTGGTTGTAGATGACCAAACATCCATTCTTACCTTGATGCTTATTGTCGCCATTTTTGGCACTTTCACTACGGAATTACTCAGCAATACCGTCATCCAATACGCCCTTTTTGCACTCATGCCGTCCTTGGCAACTTTAGTGGATTTCCCGATTCTTGTAGGGATGATTGTGGCGACATTGGCTTCCAGTTCTGCATTTATGAGTCCACTTTCAACGGGTGTAAACAGCCTTGCGTTTGGCGAAATGCGCGGCGCGTCGTTGCGAATGCTCTTATTTTCGGGTTTTTGTATGAACCTTGTAGGCAGTCTTTTGGTTGCCGGCTGGACGCTCACCGTCACGCGCTGGGTATTGGGCATTTAAGACCTGATGGGCCTACGATTACACAACGGCCTGCATCAAGATGCGAGAGAAAGAACAGCCCTGGATTCCACCTTTTTACGCCACCATTCGACCTGATGCTTCAGGTCTATACAACGCTTTTGGACAGAATTAGGATTGGGTAGTTCTACACAGTCTTCCAATATGGCCGCTGCTTTTTCCGCTTGTCCAGACCACAGCAGCCATCGAGCAAAGTCCATCACCACCAAATCACGAAACATGCCAGGACGCGAAGTTTGTACGACAAGTTCAAGTGCCAAAGCTGCTGCTTTCCAGTTTTCCGATTCCGCAAAGCGGTCTGCCAGATAAACCCTGAACCAAACGGGGGCGTTTTTTTCCATTTCGAGCCGAGCAGCAAACGCTTTAGCGTTCATGTGGGGCGTTAGCATCATGCGAAACAACGTTGGATGGGCAAGAAAATCAGGGCGTCGGGCCAATCGTTCTTGTATGGCGTAAGAAAACGCCGGAACCCGAAGACGGGCTTCATCCCACATTTGACGGGCAAGAAGTGTATCGCCCGTCAACGCATAAGCATCCCCGCGCTGCCGATAAGTTAGCCAAGTTGCATATTTTAAAGATTTTAGTTTGGGAATCACTTTTTCGGGCGTTCGATGTAAAACAGCGCTCGCCCAAATCTGGTAGGCGGGTTCAAAATCAGGACGGAGGCGAATGACTTCCTCACCAAGTTGCTCGGCCTTGCGCCATTGCCTATGCACAACGGCTGCTTGTGCGGCCTGTGCCTGACGGATATAAACTGGCACAAAATGCGGGCAATCCTGCTCAAAAAGCGAAGGGCGCGAAAATCGAGTACGGGCATAGGACAATTGGGCACCATCGGACGGTAATTGACGGATAAACGCCACCCATTCTGCTGTAAGTACATACACATTTTTCTGGTACACGCGCTCAAAATTGCCCCATGGATATACTTGTTTCAGCTTTGAAATGCCGTAACGATCAATTAAGAACCGGACAAAAGAACCCATTGTGGTATAAGAAACCGCACTGCGTCCACTCCAAAAGCCCACTGGACTCAGTTTATCCGCTACCGAAGACGCAAGGTCTTTGCCCAACCATTCGGCGGTTTTAGGGTCACGTAGAATGGCCGCAACCTGCTCATGAGGGTCAGGCGTCCCTTCAGGTGGCTCTACAGCAACGGCAAATCCTTCAATGAGTCCTACCGAAAAGGTTGCCCGCACAGCAGGAAGCGCAAACTCCCGAGAGAAGACATGGGCAAGTTCGTGTGGCATCACCCGATCATAGGATGACCATAAAACATGTATTTGTGGCTGCATCAACCAAACTGGCGCCACGTTGGTGTACCGCGCACCAGTCAATAAGGCTTTTCGGGCAGGATCGGGGTATAAATAGCTCCGGATTTTGTTCGGAACCCGCACCTGAATCGCGTCTAAGAATTGCTGGTACCGAAATTCATGCTCTTTACCCACAATCCGGATTCGCGCTTCCGAAATAACGTTAGGATCATAGTAGATTTCAAAATGTGGGGTGTGGTGTACTCCTTTGAGGTCTTTTGCAATTGCTTCGTGTGTGGTATTGATGCCAAACTCGGCCCTAAATAAATAGGCCAAACCCACAACCAATAACCACACGCCCCCCCAAATGGGGTGTACGTTATACGTGTTTCGCTTAAACGCTCCCCAGAACCACAACCCCATTGCCCACCAAAGTGTAAGTAGTCGAAACCAAAACAACCCCGGTCGTATGGCCAATTCCTCGTCATAAATCGGCCCTAAAACGCCCCCAAACACATGGTTATAGGTGTAAAATTGTGGATGGAAACCCAAGTCGAAGAACACACCACCCAGTAGTGGAATCAAAGATAGCAACCCATAAAGCCGGAAGGGTTTTCTGAAGGCATGGCCCGTAATTGCCCATGCCAACGAAACGGCCAAGACGATGGTGAGCACTGGAAACAGAACAAAAAACTGCACACCATCCCACCAGCCACAATTTGTGCGCCACAACTGGCTCAAGAGTCCGCCCAATAAAGGAATAAGTAGTAACGTCCATTGACGCAACAAGACCGCACCAAAGGACTTGTGGGCTTGAAAATCTCGAATTCCGGCCCAACCCGCAATATAAAACCCCGCTAATGCAATAACGGCACACGACTCGACATGAAGGACGCCTACCAATGGAAACGGCCACAACCCAACCGTCATTAAACTGTATAACCAGACCTCGCGGGTCCGAAATATTCTCATTTTGTTTCTCGCATTTCCGAAAAGAAGGGGAGGGAATAGATACGGCGCATACCAAAAAAATTGCCCTGGGTGTTGCGCCCTTAGCTGTTCCTAAAAGCCCCCCCCTTTACTAATTTTTCCCCTCGATAGGGAAATTTTTATGTACCCTATACCGCTCCACCAAACAGGGGCTTTGTTAACCGATGGCCCGGCTCATTTCCAACATCCTTTGAATGGGGGCAAGAGCACGAATGCGCACCGATTCTTCCATCTCCAACGCAGGTAATTCGTATTTAAGACATAAATAAACTTTTTCCAAAGTATTTAGCTTCATATGCGGGCATTCATTGCAACTACACCCATTGTTCGGCGGGGCTGCAACAAAGGTTTTATCCGGGCAACTTTTTTCCATTTGATGCAGAATACCCGCTTCGGTCGCTACGATGAATTGCTTTTCAGGGCTGTTTTGGGCGTATTTCAGGATTCCGGTGGTGGAACCGATGTAGTCTGCATGGCGCAATACCACTTCTTCGCACTCTGGATGTGCAAGAACAAGGGCTTCCGGAAATTGGACTTTTAGCCGGACAAGTTGTTGTTCGCTAAATACTTCATGCACAATACAAGAGCCATCCCAGAGCACCATCTCGCGTCCGGTGACTTTCGAGATATACCGTCCTAAGTTTTTATCGGGTGCAAAAATAACGGGCTGATCCGCAGGCAGTTGCCGAATGATGTGCTCTGCGTTCGAAGAGGTGACAATAATGTCCGTTTGCGCTTTGATGGCCGCCGAGCAATTGATATATGAAATCACCAAGTGATCGGGATATTGTGCCCGGAAAGCAGCAAACTCGTCCGGTGGGCAAGAATCGGCAAGCGAACAACCTGCATTCAGGTCTGGTAGAATGACTTTCTTTTGTGGCGAAAGAATTTTGGCCGTTTCAGCCATAAAATGAACCCCTGCAAACAAAATAATGTCTGCATTGGTGCCAGCAGCCTGGCGTGCCAACCCCAGCGAATCACCCACATAGTCCGCTAAATCTTGAATGTCTGGCTCTTGATAATAATGCGCCAGAATTACGGCATTTTTTTCCTTTTTCAACCGATCTATCTCGGCAAAAAGGTCTAAGGTGGGATCTATCGGGGCATCCACATAGCCGCCGGAAACATCCACAAGGTCTAACGCGATCATTTCATCCATTATGATAGAAGAAGGAATGCTTTTGAGAAAAATAGTGCCTAAGCCATGTAACAAAACGACATTGCTTAAAGCAGTTTTTGAAAATATTGATACGCCAAAAAGAGGCCCACAAGCAAAGCTGCAATGGTGGCCAAACGCCAAACAGCTTTAACAAAAAAACCCACAATCCCCGATACGATGGCCACTACAATCAACAGGGGCAAAAAAAGCCTTGCCTCTGCTTGCATAAAAGGCACATCAAATTTCAAAAGGACATAAGCCAGAAAAGCGCCCAATGCCGAGGCGGAAGAAATAAAGTTAAGTAGTTTCCCCATTTTCCCGATAGCTAAATTGTTCAAAAATAAGGCCATCTTCCATTCGCAGTACCCGATCTGCCATTTGGGCTAAGGCTGGGTTATGGGTTACAATAATGAAGGTCTGGTTCATTTCCCGGCTCAGGCGTATAATTTCCTCATGCAGGGTTGCCGCTGTCCGGATGTCCAAGTTCCCGGTCGGTTCATCGGCCAAAACCAAATCTGGCTCATTCATTAATGCACGGGCCATTGCAACCCGTTGTTGTTCTCCCCCGGAAAGTTGGCCCGGACGGTGTGTATTTCGATATTTAAGCCCCAACAACGCCATGAGTTCCTTTGCCCGCACTTCCACCTGTGTCAGCGATTTATTCTGAATTAATGCAGGCATTGCAACATTTTCTAAAGCAGAAAATTCCGGCAACAGATGATGAAATTGAAACACAAACCCAATATTCCGATTACGAAACAGGGCAAGGTCTTCTTCTTTTTTGGCAAAAACATCTTCGCCATTAAACAAGACTTTTCCGGAAGTAGGCCGGTCTAATGTCCCCAAAATATGTAGTAAAGTACTCTTCCCTGCTCCACTTTGTCCAACCACAGCCACCACTTCGCCGCGATTTACCGAAAACGAAACGCCCTTGAGCACGGCCAGATCCCCACTTTGGGTTTGGTAATGCCGCGTTATTTGGTCAACGGTTATCAGGTTCATCATTTTCAAGTTTAGTCGTGGGCGCGTTCAATCCCATATTTACTGATTTTATTATACAGATGAGAGCGTTGAATTCCAATTTCTTCGGCTGTTTTGGAAATATTCCAATCAAATTGACCCAGTTTCCGTTCAATAAAAAGTTTTTCTGCGGCATCTCGAAATTCAGCGAAGTCATCATAGCGTTCCAAAAGTCCGGCCACCGGATCTTTTTGGGTAGAGTAGGGCGTTACAAAATGCTCCACATCCTCGGCCTCTATCCGGTCGGCATTAGACAAGATGAGCAGACGTTCTACCACATTATACAACTCTCGGATATTGCCGCGCCAGTCGTATTGCCGTAACAACGTCATTGCCTTCGGCGAGAAACTTTTGTTGGTCATGCGGTTGCGTGCCGATTGCTTTTCCAAGACGTACTCGGCAATGGCCGGAATGTCTTCTCGTCGCTCGCGGAGCGGTGGGACATGCACGGGTATCACATTGAGGCGGTCAAAAAGGTCTTGTCGAAAACTTTTTTCACGAATGGCCTCGTTCAGGTCTTTATTCGTGGCCGCCACCACGCGAACATCCACCGAAATGGCACGGTCTCCGCCGACGCGCGTTATAATCCCTTCCTGAAGCGCACGCAACATTTTCGCCTGCGCCGGCAAACTCATATCGCCCACTTCATCTAAGAAAAGGGTTCCCCCATTGGCTTGTTCAAATTTACCCAATTTTCGGTCGTGTGCTCCCGTAAAAGACCCTTTTTCATGCCCAAACAGCTCACTTTCGATCAATTCACTTGGAATGGCGGCACAATTCACCTCGATCAGCGGAGCCTCGGCACGCCTCGAAAGTTTGTGTAACCAGCGGGCAACCAGTTCTTTTCCCGTTCCGGGTTCCCCGGTAACCAAAACCCGTGCCTCCGTTGGGGCCACTCTTTCAATGGTTTTTTTGATAAATTGGATCGGCTTGCTTTCACCTATAATGGGGGTTACGCCCGCATGTTGGTGTTCTACCAGCGTTTGCTTCATCCGCTTGTTCTCCACCACCAACTTTCCGCGCACCAAGGCATTTCGGATGGTGACGAGAAGACGGTTCAGATCAGGCGGTTTTTCTAAAAAATCCACCGCTCCTAATCGGGTAGATTCGACGGCTGTTTCCACATTACCATGCCCGGAAATCATCACAATGGGCAATTCGGGCAATTCACCGGCAATGGTTTTGAGTACTTCAAGCCCATCCATTTTGGGCATTTTTATGTCTAAAAGCGCCAAATCATAGCGACCCTTGCGCATTTTATCCAACGCCGCCATACCATCCTCGGCTTCATCCACAGTATAGCCTTCAAACTCAAGGATTTCCCGCAACGTGCGACGGATGGCCCGCTCGTCGTCCACAATCAATAAATGTTTGGGCATTGCCATGTAAAACTTGGGTTAACCATATAAAAAAGTCGGTGGTACAATATAGAACCACCGACCCATAACGACAACTGTTCTTCTGTTGCTTCCCGTATTTTTTAACGGGCGAGTGCTTCGATTCTGCCAAGGTAATAATCCAGTTCAGAAACGACCGAAGATTGAGGGTATTTTTCCTTAATTTGTTCGTAAGCCGCTTTTGCTGCTTTAAAATCCTTGGCCTTTTCGTAATTTCGGGCGGCTTTGCGCAAATAATCGGGCGCAGAAGACTCGTCTGGATAAGTACTTGCCGCTTTTTGATATAACTCGGCAGCCTTTGCATAATTTTTGTGTGTATCCTCATGAATGGCCGCTTCGCCTGCATAAGCCGAGGCTCCGATGAGGTTCTTCCCTTTATCGAAAGATTCATAGTGCTCAAGCGCTTTTTTGCGGTTATTGAGGTTATCATAGGCCACAGCGGCATAATAATGGGCCAGATTGCCGGTTTCGGTAGAACCGTATTCACTGGCTATTTTCAACAAGCCTGGATTGGAGCCGAGGCCGTTCAAGGCTTTATTAAATTCACCCAACTCGAATTGCTGAACCGCAAATCCGATTTTTTGGGCCGCAACCGTGTTTTGCGAATCTTTATACCAACCCCATAGAAAGTATGCCGCGACCAGCAGTACAACAGCCGTAAGGCCAATAATAAGGGGTTTTTGGTATTTACGATAGAAGCCTTCGAGATGCGACGCGGCATTCACCACCACATCTTCGTTTAGTTCTTCTTTGGTTATGGTTTTTGTTGCCATGACAAATTGGGTGTCTTTTGTTGGTAAGCCTGATTTTGCTTTAGCTAATGAAGATAAGAAAATGAATGACCGATCTGCAAAATAAGAAGTCATAAATCTTCGGGGGAGAATCGGTGGTTTTGAATAAACTCATTCAAAGATCATATTAATGAAGCGCTTTCGGATTTGATATTGGCTCCCGAATGATGTAGGTTGTGTGGGTTTAAAAAGCCTAAACGCGCAAACAACTCATTCAAAGCACATAAGGAGTAAAAAAATGGCCATCAAAATTGCAATCAATGGCTTTGGTCGTATCGGACGCTTGGTTTTCCGGGCAATTCTGGAACGCGGCACCAAAGAATTTGATGTGGTTGGGGTGAATGACCTGACCGATGCAAAAACCCTTGCACACCTACTTAAGTACGACTCGGTTCACGGTCGCCTTCCTTTCCCAGTTACCGCTGAAGAAAGTGCCCTCATTGTGAATGGGGATCGTTTTCAGATTTATGCACAAAAAGATCCTGCTCAATTGCCTTGGGGTGATTTGGGGGTGGACTTGGTGATTGAAGCCACTGGCATCTTCACTTCTGCCGAAAAAGCCGGGCTTCACCTTCAGGCAGGCGCCAAAAAAGTATTAATTACCGCTCCCGCAAGTGGCGAAGTGGATGCCACCATTGTGATGGGCGTAAACGACGAGATTTTGACCGGTAACGAAAAAATCGTGTCTAATGCCTCTTGTACCACCAACTGCTTGGCGCCCATGGTCAAAATCCTCGACGAACATTTTGGTGTGGTTCAGGGATACATGTCCACAGTACATGCTTATACCGCCGACCAACGCTTGCAAGATGCGCCCCATAAAGACCTGCGCCGTGCCCGTGCTGCTGCCGTTTCGATGGTTCCGACCTCCACCGGCGCCGCCAAAGCTGTTGGCTTGGTATTGCCACACTTAAAAGGAAAATTAGATGGTTTCGCTGTTCGGGTTCCTACCCCTGATGTCTCGATGACGGATCTGACCGCTATTTTAAGTAAACCAGCCACTAAGGATGAAATAAACGCTGCTTTTAAAACCGCCGCTGATGGTCCGCTCAAAGGCATTCTGTTCTACCAAGAAGATCCTATTGTTTCTTGCGATGTAATCCACGATCCCGCTTCATGCGTCTTTGATCCCGCACTGACCAACTCGCAAGGCGCCTTTGTGAAAGTGGTTGGATGGTACGACAACGAATGGGGTTACTCTAACCGCGTGGTGGACTTGGCCCAGAAAATGATGGCGTAAGGCTGGTCTATCTCTTGTTCTGGCGTTTGTTATCCGACTTATTAGACCGGAAAGCAGACGCCTTTTTCTTGATTAACCCTTTTCTAGATTAAGACCATGACAAAGTTAACCATAGATGACCTCGAACTGGCAGGCAAAAAAGTTTTGATTCGTGTAGATTTTAACGTTCCCCTTAAAAATGGCGTAGTGACAGACGATACCCGTATTCGGGAAGCCTTGCCCACCATCCGCAAAGTGCTTGCCGAAGGTGGATTACCCATTCTGATGAGCCATGCCGGACGCCCGAAAAATGGCCCAGACCCACAATTCAGCCTAAAACCTGCTGCGGGAAAATTGGCCGAACTGATCGGTGCAACCGTTCATATGGCAACGGATACCGTTGGTCCAGACGTAGAAGCCCTCATTACATCAGCAGAGGCGGGTAGTGTGGTTTTGCTGGAAAATACGCGGTTCTATGCAGGTGAGTCTAAAAACGACTCCGAATTGGCGGCAAAAATAGCCCGATTGGGAGATGTGTACATCAACGATGCTTTTGGATCGGCTCACCGCGCCCACAGCTCGACGGAAGGCGTTACCCACTTTATCACCCAATCGGCAATGGGCTACCTGCTCAAAAAAGAAGTAGAATACCTCTCCAAGGTACTGGAAGCGCCCGAAAGGCCCTTCGTGGCTGTTATTGGTGGGGCAAAGGTTTCGGATAAAATTGGGGTTATTGAGGCCCTGCTGCCCAAAGTGGATCACTTGCTTATTGGTGGCGGTATGACCTTCACGTTCCTCAAGGCAAAAAGCGTCGCCATCGGAAAATCCCTCTGTGAAGACGACAAATTGGAACTTGCGTTGGCACTGATGGAAAAAGCAGGAGAAAAGTTGGTACTGCCAGACGACCATCTTTCGGCTGATGCGTTCGCCAGCGAAGCCCAGACACAAATTTCTGCACCCGGTGTCCCCGATGATTGGATGGGATTAGACATTGGTCCGGACACCATTATTAAGTACCAAGCCATTTTAAAGTCGGCCAAAACGGTTGTTTGGAACGGTCCAATGGGTGTTTTTGAAATGCCGAAATTTGCCAGAGGAACCATTGCCGTTGCCGAAGCCTTGGCAGAATCCACTCGAAATGGTGGGCTTACTGTTGTCGGTGGTGGCGACTCGGTGGCCGCCATTTCTCAAGCACGCTTAGACGACGATGTTAGCCATGTCTCGACTGGAGGCGGTGCCATGTTGGAGTTTCTCGAAGGAATGGTGCTTCCCGGCGTTGCAGCCTTAAGTGAAAAAGCCTGATGCAAACCGGAAAACGCCACACGGAAAAACCTTTTTACGTCTGGCTCGCCTTTTTAACAAATAGCATTCTGATCGGGGCATGGTCGTCTCGTATTCCAGAATTTAAGACCTATTTTCAAACCGAGAATGGCCTTTGGGGAATGGTTTTGCTCACTATTCCCCTATTTTCGTTGGTGGCTAGTTTCCCAACAAGCCGGTTTATCCGCCGCTTTTCCCTCACCACAACCCTCCGACTTGCCTCCCTCTTATCTCTTGGTACGTTTGCCTTAATCCCGCATACCAAACAGGTCGAACTATTTGTTGGGATTTTGGTGTTATATGGCTTTTCCAGTGGCATGCTTAATTTAGCCATGAATGCAGCCGCAGGGGCTTATGAGCATCAAACCGGAGCACCCATCATGGCGGCTTCGCATGGGATGTACAGTTTTGGCGGAATGCTTGGCGCAGGATTGGGTGTTTTGGCTGGGAGCCTATTGTGGAGCCGTACCTTCTTTTTTGGTGTGCTGGCCACCGCCTTATTGCTATTCAATTTGTACCTATTCACAGTTAAAATTCCTGATAATTCCACGGGAACTTCCTCCTTACCGCCCAAAGGCATTTCTGGATATTTACTTCTATTGGCCGTAACATCCTTTATTTACATGGCCATCGAAGGGATGATCCTAAACTGGAGTGCCTTATTTCTTAAAACGGAAACCGCTACCCCGCTTAGTCTCTTAAGTCTGGGATTTCTGGCCTTTTCCGCCACCATGACCCTCGGTCGCTGGTCCGGAAATCGCTTTTTTACCCGCTTTTCCGTACGACAAGTGATGGTGGGTGGTAGCACATTGGTGATGGGCGGATTTTTGTTGTTATGGCTGGTATATCAATACATTCCTGCCATTTTGGCCTTTGCATTGGTTGGCGCGGGTGCATCGGCATTGGTTCCCCTTTTATTCTCCGAAGCCACCAAGTTCGTTCAACCCACACCAGAAACAGCCATTGCCGTGATTCTTTCTGCCGGAATTTCTGGCATAATGATGGGTTCTCCTGTAATCGGGTTTGCGAGCGAAGTGGTTGGGCTTCGGAATGCCATGCTCATTCCATTTTTTATGAGCGGTTCGATTCTCTTGCTACACCGCTTTTTTCCGCATCAAAATTCAGATAACCAAACAAATTCGCAAACCGACTGACCATTATGTTCATTCTGGTAAAATCTTCTATAATCGAATACGTTAATTCAAGACAACATCCCACATAAGAAAAAATATAATTACTCATTTTCTTTATTATCCTGTTTATTAAACCAAAGCATCATTTCTTTTTTAAGTGCTTCTTCACTTGTTAGGTCTGAGATCAGTTGTTGGTAATTCATCTTTTTTATGTCTATACAAAACTGCACCAATATCCAATTTTCGTAATAATCTTTTGGTGAAATGGTACTATCCTCAAAATTAATTCCCCATTTATTTCTATCTGCCTTGGTTAGCCGTATCATATTTTTTAAAAAATCTTTCTGCTCAATACCTTGTCTGGAAATATATTCTGCATATCCCTCCCATTTCCAATCTGGAATATCAGCAATTGGTTTTGATTTCCATAGCCCTAAACGCTGAAACTGTAAACAATGTACCAATTCATGGACTAACAACTGGGTCAAGTTCCATTTGTAGCCATTCAGTTCAACGTAATTGCTTTCATAGTTAGCCACTCCTTGAAGCACTACCTTGTTATAGAAACCCCACCCAAATGCTTGCCCTCGTAATATTTTTATAATCTGAGGATACGTTGAACCATCATTTAAACAAATGTCAAACTTTAAACTTGGATCATAAAATTCACTTTTCTTCAATAGCACAACCGCCTCATCAAGTTTGGCCTTTAATAGTGGATCAAGCGGTTTATTGTGAAATATCACAAAGTTATTATGATTCGTTTTATTCGCATAGGTAACAATCGGCTGAAGAATAATGACCAATAAAATCCCTACAAGGACTAATCCTGTTATCGTAATGCGTAATATCCATTTTATAATTTTTCGTTTCATGTTTTCAACTTTAACAAAATTATAAATGTATTTTCAAATTGCCAACGATTGGTTTTAGTTGGATAAAAATGGTTTAACGAGGTTATCTGCTTTAACTCCAAAGGGGGCATTGTCAGTCGTCTTTCAGTTGCCATAAACGACTTGGTAAATGCTTTTGATCAACAACTGACAAGTAACCCATAAGTACAAAACGCCCTGCAAAATGCCTATCTCGGATACTTCTTTGTATGTTAAGTTTAGACATTTTACTCTTGGGCATGATCCAACGATGGATTATTGCAAAAATCGTGTTTTAATACGTTCCAGAAAGGCCGCCTCGTCATTGTGAAGATGTCCATCGGCTTCCAGAATTTGTAAACAAAGGTCAAGCGCTTGGGCCCGCACATCGGCATCATCTAAATACAGACAGATGTCCTCCAACAAAAATGCTGACTTTTGTTCGTGGTGGAAAGCGTCGCGCACCTTAGCAATGGCAGGGTTTAGGTACTGGGCAATTGGGGTAGAATCTCCAACAGACATCTGATCCAAAATTTGGTCAATGAGTTCGTTTTCTTCCGCCTGGATAGACTTATCCACATACATGGCCCAAACCATCAGTTCCACAAGGGCTTCCTGTTGGGCATCGGTCCATGTCTCGTCCAAAATAAAGTGGAGAAATAGTTCGGTTGGTTGTTGATCCATGGTGATTGGTCGTAACTTTGGTTTAAGGAAAACCGCACCACAGGGGCACGATGAGATTAAAAATAAGCAATTCGTCTATATGTTACATGAAATAATTCTGGAACTCCGTCATTTAGACGTTTCTCGAAAAGCGCTTCAGAAGTTTGGCTGGCTCATTGGTGGAATCTTAACGATCTCTGCAAGCTGGTTTCTATTCAGGAGCCATTCCGTACACACCGGATTTTGGTATATCATTTTGGGAGGTGGTGTATTCCTGCTTTTTGCGGGCACGTTTTTTTCCACAAGCCTTTCCTTTCTGTATCGTATTTGGATGGGGTTGGCGTTTGTCATGGGCGCCTTCATGAGTAGAATTATTTTGACCTTGGTTTTTTTCCTGCTGGTGACGCCCATTGGTGTGATAATGCGGCTTTTTAGAAAAGACTTGTTAGACATTAAACCACTGGAGAACGCCGCTACTTTTTGGATTCCCAAAACGGATCACGATCCCTCCCCCGCACGGTTAGAAAAATACTTTTAAGGGCTGCTTTACAATTGATCCCTTCTATTCCATACCCTACACGCAAAAAGCCAAAACGGTACCTTTATGGCCTTTTCTCTCGGCATAGATATTGGTGGAACCAAAATGATTTTTTGGGACAATCGCTATCCTGATGGAATCCGATTTCCCACTGGCCCAGATTTTAATCTCCACAACCTGCGTGCCCGAATCAACGAATACCTTACCACTTGCCCCGAAAAACCCGAATCTATTGGCATTGCCTTCCCTGGATTGGTTCGGAATGCCTCGGAAGTGGTTGTGTGCAACGACGTACCCGGCCTAAATGGCCTCAAGACCGATGATTTACGCCTGCCACAGATTCCTGTACGGTTCATCAACGATGTAAATGCGGCTACCCTATATGCCAAAACCCAGTATCATTCTCATACATTGGCAATGGTGATGGTAGGTACGGGCATTGGCATGGGGATCGCCATTCAAGGCAACCTCTTTATGGGAGGGAATGGCTGGGCGGGCGAATTGGGGAGTTTAGTTTTCCCAACTGCTGGTGGTACTAAAACCTTAGACGAATTGGCCGGAGGCAAGGCATTATTGGAGCATGTGCGTCAAACGCCCCGCTTTTTGCACGATCGTTTGGCGCAAGAGGAAACAGAAGCGGTGGCGCTGGTACACGATGCCGGCGTTGCGTTGGGAATGGGGCTTTCCACGGTACTGCATCTGCTTAATCCGGATGTCTTGGTATTGGGTGGTGGAACCCTTGCGTTCCGGGGTTATACTTCGGCAGCATTGGCAACGCTCAGGAAATTTACGTTACCTCCCGTTTTAACCTCATGTTCTATTTACACTCCACAAGATGCCGCAAGTTGGGCGGCCAAAGGCGCACACTTTTTTGCCCTCCATCCCACATCTTATGCCTAAAAGCATCAACCATTGTTTCTTCTGCCCCAAATTCCATTTATTATGCAAACCAAAAACACCCTTTTAGATCCTGTAAAAGAAGAGTTGGCCAACAGTATTACACATGGCATTGGCGTGGTTTTGAGTATTATAGGAATTGCCCTTTTGCTCCCGAATGCCGTTCTGAAAGGCTCTTGGGTGGCCGTGTTAAGTTGTGCCCTTTTTGGCGGCTCCATGTTATTGCTCTACCTCTTTTCTACATTATATCATAGCATTCAACACGAGACTGTAAAACCTGTTTTGAAATTATTAGATCATATGGGCATCTACTTACTCATTGCCGGAACCTATTCTCCATTTTTATTGATGCAAATACAGGGAACCCTTGGCTGGGTGAGTTTTGTCCTCATTTGGATCATTGCCGTTCTTGGCGTTTTATACAAGTTGTTTTTCCGGCATCGGTTCGAAAAGCTATCTCTGGCTTTGTATTTGGGGATGGGCTGGCTCGCGGTTTTGATTGGTAAACCCTTTATAGAAACGGTTCCCACTTCAAGCATCATTTTTATCATTTTGGGCGGTCTTAGTTATACCGTCGGGACGTGGTTTTATACCCAAAAAAACCGGCCCTATTTTCACGCCATCTGGCATGTTTTTGTATTGGCCGGAACCATTACCCATTTTATTGCAGTCATGATTTTATTCTAAAGTCGTTTCTCGCTTTACCGCACCCATGCAGATCCTTGATCCATGACGGCATGATCCTAAAAATTTTGCGATTCCGACTGCCGTGAGTTTCCATTTCTCAAACCCTCCCACCCAAAAAACTTGCACAAGGACGTTGTTCACCGTATCTTCCCAGATTGCTTCACAAGGCATTCATCATTTTTCATTCCTATAGTTTTCTTAAAATATGTCAGAAACAAAAAAAACCTCCACACCAAGTCTTTGGCATTCCTTAATTCCCATTTTTGTTTTAATCGGCCTTTTATCCTCTTCCGTTTTATTATTTGGTGATGGCTCATCGTCTGGCCCGAACCAAATTGCATTGATCTTATCTGCTATGGTGGCCGCTATAATTGGATTACGTTCCGGGCATACTTGGAATGAATTGCAAGAAGGGATGGTACACGGCGTTTCGTTGGCAATGGGTGCGATCTTTATCTTGCTTATTGTTGGCGCCTTAATCGGCACTTGGATTTTGTCCGGCATTGTGCCCAGTATGATTTATTATGGCTTGAAAGTCTTAGACCCAAGCTACTTTTATGCGGCAACCGTCATCATTTGTTCGATGACATCGCTTGCAACGGGAAGTTCATGGACAACTGCAAGTACAGTAGGAATTGCTTTGGTTGGAATTTCAGGTGCCTTACAGCTCTCTCCTGCTGTGACGGCTGGGGCCATTATTTCTGGTGCCTATTTTGGAGATAAACTCTCCCCACTTTCTGACACGACCAATTTGGCCCCTGCGATGGCTGGTACCGACTTATTTACGCACGTTCGACATATGTTGTGGACGACCATTCCAAGTTTAGCGATTGCATTGATCATTTTTGCCGTAATGGGTCTCATGGCCCCACATGCTGCTTCTGGTGGCGACCTCAATGCCATGCTATCGGCTTTAGAGCAAAATTTCAGCATTGGCCCACACTTATTTCTTGGCCCTGCACTGGTCTTTTTTCTCATTTACAAAAAAATGCCAGCCTTCCCTGCTTTGTTGATCGGCGCATTGGCTGGCGGGGTAATGGCCATGATTTTCCAGCCTACGGTTGTCCAAAAGTTTGCTGACAGCCCAGAATTAGGCGGCATTACTGTTCTGTTTAAAGGGGTGTGGAAGTCCCTGTTTTCCCCCTTCACCATAGATTCGGGGAACGAGGCGCTAGACAACTTATTGTCCCGTGGCGGGATGTCGAGTATGCTCAATACCATTTGGCTTATTTTATCTGCGATGATTTTTGGCGCAGTCATGGAAAAGACGGAGATGTTAGAAGTGATAGCAAATAAAATTCTGAGCATGGCCAAAAGTACTGGAGGCTTAATCACGGCCACGTTGATCACGTCTTTGGGCATGAATATTGTAGCTTCGGACCAATATATCGCCATTGTTTTGCCAGGGCGTATGTATCGTGCAGAATTTGCACGCAGAAAGCTGCATCCGAAGAATCTTTCTCGTGCCCTTGAAGATGCTGGCACGCTTACCTCTCCGCTTGTACCATGGAATACCTGCGGTGCATTTATGGCCACTACGCTTGGGGTAGCCACGTTTGCTTATCTGCCTTATTGTTTCTTTAACTTGTTAAATCCAGTTATTTCCTCTATTTATGGCTACACGGGATTTACCATTGAGAAATTAGAGGAAGAGGCCACGACTGCTTAAGGCTTCGTTCATTTGCCAATGGGCCGTCTCGCAAGAGGCGGCTTTTTTTGTTTGTGATTACTTCTGATACAAGCACTCGGAGGAAATAATCTCGTGAACCCCTTCCGGAACTTGATATCGAATGGACAACCCTTGCTGGATTCTTTCCCGAATGGCGGTACTGGAAAGTTCAATCAGGGGTGCAGGAAACAGGGTGGCATTGGCCATAATCTCCGGATGGACTTCCGAAAAATCCGTTCCAACGCGGTTATAGACCAATAAATGGGCACGCTGGAGAATTTCCGGATATAATCGCCATGTATGGAATTGTTGTAGGCTATCCCCCCCAATAATAAGCGAGAACCAAACGTCGGGGTAACGTTCATTGAAGGCCCGTAAGGTCTCGACGGTATAGGAAACCTCTCCTTTGCGTACCTCGAAGTCACAACTTCTGAAGCGTGGATTATCCGCAATGGCCGCCGCCACCATGTTTAACCGAATTTCTCCAGACACACTTCCTGCCAACACTTTATGCGGTGGTGTGGCGACGGGCATCCACCAAACTTCGTCCAAGTTTGCCGCCTCTCCCAGCCACTCGGCCAGCATTAAATGCCCAATGTGTGGTGGATTAAATGAGCCACCAAATATTCCGATTTGTTTTTTCATGGAATGAGGTTATTGTTTTCAAGGAAGATAACCCATGTTGCGGCAAGTTGTATTTATAAGCATCCACCAAACCGCAATTCATCACTCACGCCATCGTAAAAAATCCAGCCTTGTGTGATCAACCCCTTCAGCTATTCGTATCTTCTTTTTCCCCAATTCCTAATGTAATCCAACATGTTCACCAAACTGTTTTATCTCTCCTTAGTGGTCATTCTCCTTGGAGGTTGCAACGAGCGTAATGCTCAAGAAGAAGGCAAAGACCTTCGCCCTACCGAACGCGCCTACCTCCAGCGCCTGTATCCCTTCGGGCAAGCAGACCCAGAGGTCTATCAGAAAGCCCTTAAACACATTGCTTTGATGCAAGCACAAACCCTCCAAAAGCGCAGCATCTGGTCTAACCTTACATGGAGTTTTGCAGGGCCTACGAATATTGGCGGTCGAGTAGTGGACTTGGAATACAACCCACAGAACCCAAACATTGTCTATGCGGCTTCTGCTACGGGCGGACTTTTTAAAAGCACCAATGGCGGCAATAATTGGCAGGCCATTACCGATCAATTGCCTATTCAAACCATTGGCGACTTGGGGGTGGACCCCAAAAATCCGGAAAATTTGTATCTGGGAACTGGAGAAGCCAATGGTGGGCACAATAATTTTGCTGGTGGAGGTTTGTATAAATCCATAGACGGCGGAACTTCTTGGGTATTTAAGGGGCTTGGTCAAACGGCTTCCATAGGTCGGGTTATAGTAGATCACCAAAATCCACAACGGATTTTTGTGGCGGCGGTGGGTTCGTACTTCCACCCCAATCCAGACAGGGGCGTGTACCGCTCTAAGAATGGAGGAGATTCATGGGAAAAAATATTGTTTGTCTCGGATTCTACAGGCGTGGTGGACTTGGTGCAACATCCCACCAATCCCAACATCCTTTACGCATCCACTTGGGAACGTGTTCGGCGACCCGATTTTAACACCCACCTCTTTGGACCTTCGAGCGGGATTTACCGAAGCACCGACGGCGGAGACTCGTGGCAACGTCTTGGTAATGGCCTCCCCGACTCGAAGCAAGTAAATGTTGGACGTATTGGGTTGGCGATCTCGGCCAGTTCACCCAATGTGCTGATGGCCCTGTATAGTGACGGTTCTTCATTAAGCGGCCTTTACAAAACAGAAAATGGGGGCGATACGTGGGCATCAACCGGTGGAATGAGTACGCTGAGCGGTGTTGATGGGGGCTTTTCCTGGTATTTTGGACAAATTCGCATTCATCCAACGGACCCCAATGTGGTTTTTGTGATGCAGGTGCAATGTATGCGATCGGCAGATGCCGGCCAAACCTTTACCAATGTCACAGGGAACATGCACGTAGATTTTCATTCTATGGCCTTTCATCCACAAAATCCCCATCAAATCCTCACAGGCAATGATGGAGGCATTGACGTCTCTTCCAATAATGGACTTAACTGGGCCCCCGGTGGCGATTTACCAATAACGCAGTTTTATGAAATCAACTATGATCCATCCAATCCCCTTCGGTTATTCGGTGGCACACAAGACAACGGAACCATCCGCACCACCACCGGTGGGACATCAGACTGGGGTTCGATTTATGGCGGGGATGGCTTTTATGTGATTGTACACCCTACCAATCCTAATATCATCTATGCAGAATCTCAGAATGGGGGTCTTGGTAAATCTATTAATGGCGGCTCCTCTTTCAGAAGTGCCCTTACAGGAGTAAACAGCAGCGACAAGCGCGACTGGTCTATGCCTGTAATTATGGATCCACACAATCCAGAAGTTTTGTATTTAGGCACAAACCGGATTTACCGCACTGAAAATGGCGCGAGTAATTGGACTGCCGTTTCTCCTGTGTTGCCCCGTTCATCGGCTGCCTCCCGAATGGGTGCAATTACTACCATTGCCGTTTCACCCACCGATCGGAATGTGATCTATGTAGGGACCGATGATGGGCAGGTTTGGGTAACCAATAATTATGCAGAAACTTGGACCAATATTTCGGCGGGATTGCCCAACCGTTGGGTGACTCGCATTGCCGTAGATCCTGGAGATGCCACTGCGGCCGTGGTCACCTTTTCTGGCCTGAAGTTTTATGACCCGCAGCCTCATGTATTCAGAACACTAAATTCCGGGGTTAATTGGCAAAATATTTCATCCAATTTACCGGACCTACCTGTTAATGCCTTGGCTATAGACCCCTTATTCCCTTCTAACATCTTTGTCGGAACCGATGCAGGGGCATTTGTGACAGGAAATTACGGTGCAACTTGGCAGCCACTTGGATTGGGGATGCCCGCAATGCCAGTTTATGATTTTAAGATCACGCCCGATCGTTCCTTCCTGATTGCTGGGACGCATGGACGTGGGATGTATAAATTGCCTCTTTCCAACTCTCCTGCTGCACGAGAACAGGAGACTCATCCAGATAAAATGACCCTCCTCACCCTTTTCCCGAATCCACTAAGACAACAAGGCACCATTGAGGTGAGAAATCCATTCCCACAATTGGTGCGTTTAGATATCTTTGATGTGCAGGGACGACGCATTCGGTCTATTTCGGATACACCGCTTGCTACCGGAATACATCGTTTTGCCTTTTCAGTTAATGATCTACCAAATGGTACTTATGTAATCCGCTTAGCAACTCCACAAAAGATTGTCACGAGAAAGATGATGATTCAGCGGTAGATCTGCTTCCCAAGTAAACGTCTGAAATGCGCATTTCCGGGCAAATGAACCTCATGAGGGCATTTGCAGTCCATTCCACGGGCTTGAGGAAAAGATACGCCAAATCTGCATGCCATTTGGAACGGCATACCCAGTTACGTACCAAAAACGGCCCCCATTGGTCATAAACCCTTCTCATGGCAAGATGTACCTCTGGACAAAGGGCTTTTATGCCCAATTCAGCAACTTTCAGGACTTGAAGTTGGTGGTTTAGTGCAAATCGCTTCCCATTCGACAGGACAACTACTTTTTGCTTCACCCATTTACCATGTCCTTTGGCAGCGGCAGAAGCAACATAGCAATCATCGGGTGGCTCAACGGGCAATTGGGCATAAAATTTCACCGCCGCTTGCCAAGTACAGTACCATGCGGTGCCATATAAACCCGTCCAACCTAAAGCCCAAACCAAAAGCTCTTGATTGGGATGTTGTAGTTTCCAAACTTCGATTGAATTACGTATAAACACAAGGGTGTATAGCCCTGGACCTAAAATCGGAAAAAACAATAAGGGTACAAAAATACTGCCCAAGGAGTTCATTTTATTAAAAAAATATCCTCCTATGACCACCAATCCCCCAATCAACAGATACCCCACAATCATCCATCCCAAAACTACTGGACGCTTTATCAGCAACCCATACAAGAGTGCAGACAACGCATACTGCAATACAAGTCCAACTACCCAGAATAAATTAAGGCTATCGAACAAGGATAAAGACATTAAAACACTATAGTGAATTCCCAATAAAATACCGGTATAAAGCCCAATCCGGACGACACCATAACGCACGTTCGCCATTTTTCTGCCAACCATTGTCAATGCAATAGCCGAAAAAAGGAGTAAAGGCCAAAAATACCACGACCAAGTAGGCGCTATCAAAAGACCTATAAAGGTTTTATCACCAGATTGCCAGGTGGGGTCTATATAGACTTCCCACATAAAAAAACAAATCACTGGCAACAGGTAAACAAAAAGGTAGTCCATCCAGTGAGGTTCTTCAAAAGTTTTTTCTTCAACTTTTGGAATGGATGATGGGTCATTTTCCATACATGCAGCTAATTTAAATGCAAGGCCATAATCCTGACCAATTATCAATCTGGCAGGTCTTAGTTGCTATAAAACTCCGACATAAAATTTTGATCCTGTACCTTATAGGCCAAGTTGTACTGCACATCCAATGCGATATTTCTGAAGACACGGAAACGAAGCCCCAAGCCTAGGCCAAAAGCCGTATGCCTACTTTCTATTTGGGTGGTATTGATGACCGAATTGCCAAAAACCGTGGCATAGAGCACATCCGCATGAACGGGCAGGGTCATAATGCCGCGATCAATGTACCAAACGGGTGTGAGGTAATCCGCCCCAATCCGTAGAAAATGACGGCCAGGCGGGGTTGTGGGGTAGCCCGGAATACGAAGCGAAGATAAAAAATGTTCGTCGGCTTCATTAAAGGTAGCATAGGCCACCGAAACCTTTCCACTACGGTTGCGGGCTTTGCCATATCCTATGTAGCGATCGGCGGCCACATCAAAAGACAACAAGCCCTTTTCTTCCCCTTTTGATTTGTCCCAACTTCCATTTGCCGAAAGAATTGTTCCGGTATTAGGACGTAAATCGCGAACATTGGCCTGTGCTTTGTGATAAAGTAAAAATCCACCAGAAACACCAGTATTCGCCGTAAATCCCCCTCCTAAATCATACGGACGTATCCGTCGCTGAAAGCCAGCAAGAGAAATATCGGCTTGTATCGGAAAAACACCGCTTTGACGAATGAGTGGTTTGGTAAGTGCCAGCCCCATTCCCAATTCTTCCATATCGCCCAATCTATACGTAGGACGATTAAAGACCGAAAACGTGGGCCTAAGAGGAAGCTGCGCCGTCCCAACAGAAACTTCACCCCAGGGCCTTTTTCCCAGCCAAAACGCAGAAGCCGTTGTTTTAAACCGCCGAAGGACATCTATCATGATAATTTGCAGTCCTAAGCCAGATTTTTCCTCATCTACCAACCGAGCAGATACGGGGACCACCCAGTTTTTCAAGTGATCAAGGGGTTTATATGGCGCCAAAAGCCCACCTTCGTATGGCGCAATGGGTACTTGTGTGAGCATTTCAGCCCAGTTTTTGTCTTTTCCGCTTTGTGCAAATCCTGGCACCTTTTTCAGTTTTTCTGGAATGAAGGGTAAAATCCCAATGCTTTCCTGTTCGCGGCCATACCAAACAACAGCCACTTGGCTGCCATCGGGCGAGAAAGCAGCCTCGTATGCACCATAAGGCGCATTCGTCAAGCGGAAGTGCTGATTGGTTTTTGTATCCCAAGCATAAACATTGGGAACACCTGTCGAATCGGCGGTGAACAACATCCAACGACCATCACGGCTCCAAGAAGGATCAAAAACAGACCCTTTTCCAGTCAGTGCTACAGGCTCAAAAGTACACGTATCGGCTATTTTCGCCTTAAAAATCCCTTGTTCTCCTCTTACGTTGAGCAATACATAAACTTCTTCTGTGCCCGGACGTGGTGCAATTTCTAAAAGACGGCCATAGCCCGATGCACATACGGTTTTGGTCTCCCCGTTCGGCAGTATCTCCACCCAATCCGAAGATTCACCTCGATTTTGGGTTGCCCAAAGCGTCCCATTTTCATTCCGGATTGGTGTAAATACCCGCTTCCCATTGGTCAACTCTTCCTTTTTTCCGGTGTCTAACGCCAACTTATTGATGTCCGAAATGAACTGTGTAGGGGTATTCAATACATCATTGTAGTCTCCCCACAACACTTCACCGTTGTTCGGATCGAATGAGAATGCATGATCCTCGTTGATTTGTTCGTGTGCCAATATCCGTGTCGTTCCAGACTCAACGTCCGTCAAATAAAATCCCGGACGATCATGATAGCCTGTACCATATGTAAGCACCGTTTTGTCGTCTGTCCAGATAGGGTTGTTATGAAAAGCCCCGATACGGTTCCCCAAAAGTTGTGGCTTGGTAATAGCACCCAATTTTCCGACCCGTCGGCGTTCGGCTTGAATTTCTTGCTCGCGAAACAATTTGTTCAGCTCATAGGGCCATTTTCCAGTAGCTTTATACAGTGCAAAAGCGGTTCCCAGATAAGGTCTTTTGGCAAAGGCTTTGCTGTATCGCTGGTACGTCCCATCCCCAAATTCGTCTGCCAAGAACTGAACCAGATATGACCCGCCCAAATAGTGTCTTCCGGAGGGCATACCGTAATAATTGGGAGTAATGGCCTGGCTCAATGTCCAACCGAATGGACTGCCCATGGACGCACGATACTGCATCGTAAAAAATGGATGATTTAGCCTACCTACTTCGCCATCGTGCAATTTGCTTTCTTGATAAACGGCAACCCCTTCCAAAAATCCAGAAGGACGAAAAGCATTGGTAAAACGGGCCCATTCCGGAAAAAGCCTTGTCAGCGTATTGCGTTTATAATGATCAATCTCTACCGCATGAACCAACTCGTGAGGCAAAACTGCTTCCAGCCAATTTTCGGCACCAGGATGTAGGTACTTTCCACGTATAGCAGGTACTTCGATCTCCGAGCGGAACGGAAAGACCGTTACAAACCCGTTCGAGGCATCATTGTAACCATTTAAGACCACTGAAAGTCGAAACGGTTCATGGTTACCAATCAATTTTTGGGTTTCCGAAAGGTTGTTTTCGAGAATGGTCGCCGCTTGGCGTGCCGTTTCCTCCTGACCTTCATAATGGATGAGGTCAAAATGATCTGTTTTAAGCACCTTGTATTTAAGCCCTGCAGGGCGGTACAGCAGTTCACCGAATTGGGCCTGAACCGCTACCGGAAGCAATAAAACCCATACCCAAAAGGGACGAAAGAGAAAAAAGTAGCGCAAGGTTTTGGCAATCATGAATCTAACGTTTAATTTGAAGGAGCGAACCAATAACAATCGAATAAAGCCTTCTAAGATAACCCAAGTAACCCATAGCTTATGCGTACCTTTTATTTTTTTGTCATTCTCCTTATTACGACGGGCTTTGCTCCTAATCTTCATGCACAAAAACCTGCGAAAGACGCAGTAATGCAGGTCGTGCAAACCCTTTTTGATGGCATGAGGAAAGGGGATAGCACGATGGTGCGTTCTGCCTTCCACCCTAAAATAAAAATGGGAACTACTTTTTTGGATCGGAATGGCAAGCCACAAGCCCAAATCGAGGATTCGCCGCGCAATTTCCTGGAGGCCGTAGGGAAACCACACCCACAAATCTGGGATGAACGCATTGGCGTTGTGGATATTCGCGTGGATGGATCTCTTGCCACGGCCTGGATGCCCTATACCTTTTATATCGGCGACAAACTAAGCCACTGCGGCCATAATTCTATGCAATTCGTAGAAACCGAAAGCGGCTGGAAAATCCTCTTCTTGTTGGATACACGTACCCGAAACAACTGCGACGACCCCAAAAACCTTCTTCCTACGTTGGAAGCCTCGCTGAATACCTTTATTGATGCTTGGCACCGCGCCGCAGCTACCGCAGATGAAAATGTATTTTTTGGCAGCATGAACGCCGATGGCGTGTATCTGGGAACCGATGAAACCGAACGCTGGACCCGACCGGAATTTGAGGCGTGGGGAATGAAGTATTTTCAGGGCGAAACGGCGTGGGATTTTAAACCCAAAAATCGCCATATCATGATTAGTCAGGATGGCCGCATGGCATGGTGGGATGAGTTATTGGACACGTGGATGGGTGTTTGCCGAGGCTCTGGTGTGCTGGTCCTCACCTCCAACGGCTGGAAAATCCAACATTACAACTTGGCCGTAACCGTCCCAAACGACAAAATAAATGGCTTTATAGAACTCGTTACAGGAAAAAAACAAAAGCGTAAATAAGGAAATATGCCTTCAAAACCACCGCATTTTCGGGCGGCGATCCCAGATGATGCCTTGCGCATGGTGGAAATTTATAACCAAGCCATTGCCGCGCAAAATGCCACAATGGACGATGCGCCCAAGCCAATGGATTATTTTGCTAATTTGATGGCTAACCTTCAAGAACGAGAGGATTATTTCGTGGTCTCTAATCGCGAAGAAATCCTTGGATGGTCCGCTATTAAGCTATGGAGTCCCAAAGTAGGCTATCGCTTTACAGCAGAAACTTCTATTTATTTGGACTTCTCCGTAACAGGAAAAGGAATCGGGCATTTTTTGCAGGAAAAAACCATTCACACTTGTCGCCAGTTGGGATATCACCACCTAATTGCGCGCATCTGGCGCACCAACGAGGGTAGCATCCGCTTCCACGAACGCTTTGGTTATCGGATTATTGGGATTCAGGAACAGGTCGGTTTCATGAATGGTTCATGGCAAGATGTAGCCATCCTCCAGTGTATCCTAACTAATGATTAATTCCAAATCTTTTACCTATAATCATATTTTTAATGGTTTCTAAATCCCAAATAAACAACCAATATACAGTAATATACATGCGATTTTCCTGACCTTGTACTTTTATATCATTATATGTTTTAGCGCTGATACAAGTCCTTGTGTGTGCTCTAACAGTGGATCAGTGCAAGTGATGATCCTGACATATATTAAATTCCGCATATGTATTTCAATTGCTGCTGTCACTTTTCGCAATCACCTTTAACACACCAAAGCATAGCAAATTGAATCAAAAGATTAAAAGATCAATGTACTAAGATGCGATTATTTCAAAACCTTAAAAAACGACAAACACACATGAAAACAGGAATAATTATTTTAGGAAGTTCAAATAGCAATGGAAATACGTTTACGGTATCGAAATACATTTCCAAAAAAACCAATTATCAAATAATTGACCTAAATTCAAAATCAATTGGGCATTTTGATTATGAGTTCAAGAATAAAAACGATGACTTTATGCCACTGATAAAAGAAATAGTTAACAAATATGAGGTTTTAATCTTTGCAACCCCTATTTATTGGTACACCATGAGCGGGATCATGAAAATTTTCTTTGACAGACTTACTGATTGTATTAAAATAGAAAAGTGACATGGTCCCATTTTCACGGACACAGCGTTAAGTTAGAAAAGTAGCGTTCCTCAAAGTTGTCGGGGCAAAGATAGCCCAGTGCCGAATGCCTCCTTTTCGGGTTGTAGTAGCACGCTATGTAATTGAAGATTTCCGT
>JAEUSQ010000043.1 GCA_016788705.1 Bacteroidetes Order II. bacterium | reverse complement strand
ACGGAAATCTTCAATTACATAGCGTGCTACTACAACCCGAAAAGGAGGCATTCGGCACTGGGCTATCTTTGCCCCGACAACTTTGAGGAACGCTACTTTTCTAACTTAACGCTGTGTCCGTGAAAATGGGACCATGTCAATGTGAACGGAGTAGCAACGGTTGAAAAGACACGCAAGAAAACAGGAAATACTGTTGCATGGTTTGCACCTGATTTGCCTGTCTCTTCAGGGCCAGGTGAATACCACGGGCTTCCGGGTATGATTCTGCGATTGGATAAAAATGGAGATACGCTTGTTGCTACAAGATTGGAACTTGCACCTGTCAATAACAGCGTTTTCAAGAAACCTACAGGCAGACGAAAGGTAAACGAGGCAGCGTTTAGGCGCATCGAGCAGCAAAAAATAAAAGAAAACATAGAAATGCAACAAAGTAATTCAAGACGGGAGCAGGCAACGAACAATCAATAAGATAAGAATATGATGGCTTTGTTTAAAGTTTCTTTCTGAAATAGCATACGAATTGAAGCGAGTTGTCATGAAAATAAGGGTAGAGATGCAAAACAAATTTTGCGTTTCTGCCCTTATCTGCTTTCGGGGAAGTACGCAAATTGTGAACCTTGATTTTTTGGAAAGACACTTGCTTCTAAGAAGCTGTTCATGAATGTCTGATTAAGGTCATTAAATCCTTATAGGAACAAAAATGAGAATCAGGTTTAGATAAAAAGAGTTTTAATCTATTTACCAAAAACTACTTAGGCTAATTAAAGGGTTTAAAGGAAAACAAGTTGGCACTATTCTCGATACCTCACCCATTTATTATGACAATGGGTGGGAAGGCTTCAAAAATAGCGTATCTTTCTTACATGTAGCCCTTTGTTTATCATCATTACTCCCCCTATGATCAATATTATAAAAACTTTCTTTATTCTATTATTTTTATTGATTTTAAATGGTTGTGGGAAACCAACTTCCAGCCCACAAACCTTACCAACAACGTGGCCAGAAATGGAAACTGCCGCCAAAGGCAAAACCGTACGAATGTTTATGTGGACAGGTGATCCATTCATTAACCGCTACATGCAAGAATATGTGGTTCCTGAAGTTAAAAAAGCCCACAACATAGATTTGCAAATTAGTTCCGGCCAAGGCAATCAATTGGTTTCGATGTTGGCGACCGAGCTGGAAGCCAATAAGGCCATTTCTTCAGCGGATATTATGTGGATCAATGGCGAGACGTTTTACCAACTTCGCCAGATAAAAGCACTATTTGGCCCCTTTGTGGATCGTTTGCCCAATAGCCAGTACTTGAACATAGACAGCCCTTTTATCAATACCGACTTCCAACAAAAGGTAGATGGTTTTGAAGCACCTTGGGGCAATGTCCAAATGGCCTTTATTTATGATACCACCCGTGTCCAAATACCGCCACAAAACAGAAACCAACTTGCAGAATGGGTAAAGGCGCATCCCGGACGATTTACGATAGATACCCAGTTTGCAGGACTTACTTTCTTAAAAGGCTTGCTGATAGACATAGCGGGCGGCCAAACCGTCCTTAATGGCCCTTTCGACGAAGCCAAATATCAAAAATACAGTGCCCAACTCTGGCAATATCTCAAAGATTTACGTCCACACCTTTGGCGGCGTGGCGAAACCTATCCCGAAGGGGTGGCCCAATTACACCAACTCTTTGCCAACCGAGAAGTAGATTTCACCATGAGCAACAACGATGGTGAGGTGGATAATAAGGTTTTACAAGGACTGTTCCCCCAAACAACCAGGGCCTATGTTTGGGAATCGGGAACAATCCAAAACAGCCATTTTCTCGGAATTACTGCCCGTTCCGGACAAAAACCCGCTGCACTGGTGGTGATTAATTTTTTGCTTTCGCCAGAAGCCCAACGAAAAAAAATGGAACCAAAAGTATGGGGCGATGGGACGGTCTTAGACCTTAAAAAACTTCCTTCTGAAGAACGTGCCTTGTTCGAAGCCATTCCCGGGAGAAAATACGCCCCTCGTCGCGCCGATATCCAAAACCATGCCTTAATGGAGTTGGCGCCAGAATACATGATCCGTCTTGCCGCCGATTTCCGGAAGCACATGATCGAAGGAAAAACGCCATGAGCCAGTTTGCGGGGCGTTGGGGCGCATGGTTTTTTGGCATTGGAGCTGTTTTTCCGATTGTCTTCAGTGTAGGGTATGCCTTGCTGTATAGTGTGGGCTGGGCTGGCGTTATGGCAGATGGGTTCACATTTGCCCATTGGGCGAAAGTCTGGACCCAAAATGAGGTTATCCCTTCTTTACTCTTTAGTGCTTATGTTTCCACAATTTGCACGATTGCTGGCTGGTTATTTGCAGCGTTCATTTTTGTCCATCTTCATCGAAAATGGCTCCAAAGTAATTGGGCAATAGTGTGGTATTTACCATTCGCCTTGCCAGCCATGGTGGCTGGCTTTTTTACGTTTCAACTGTTTTCCGGCGGCGGTTGGTTGGCCCGCATCGCCTTTCATCTGGGTTGGATTACAAGCCCACAAGCCTTTCCCGAATGGGTACAAGACCCCTATGGTATTGGTATTGTGATGGCGCATCTGCTTACGGGTGTACCGTTTTTTTTGCTTCTTTTTCGTACCCTTTGGAAAGATGCAACGGTGGATGCTTATTCCGAATTATCTATTTCATTGGGCGCTTCGATATCGCAAACACGTTGGCGTGTCCAACTTCCGATTTTATTCCAGCGTTCCAAAGGCACTATGTTACTCTATTTTCTTGCTGTTTTTGGTGCTTACGACATCCCCCTAATGGTGGGATCCCAAAGCCCGCAAATGATTTCTGTATTGACTCTGAGGAAATTTGAACGGTTCGATCTGGCCGATAAACCGGAAGCTTTTATCATGGCGTTGCTCTACACTGCGATATTGTGCGCCATTTTACTCACGAGGAATGTTATAGATGAAAATCCTTAGAAAAGCTGTCTTTGGGAGCTTGGTTGGATTGGCACTCCTTCCGGTAGGGCTTCTGGCAATGTGGGCATTAGGAGAAGGTTGGCATTTTCCGCGACTTTGGCCCAAACGTTGGTCCTCTATCGCATTTTCACAGCTCTTTTCTGGAAAAATGGGCGAAAGTTTATGGCTTTCAGCTTGGATTTCTACCTGTGTTGCCGTCTTTGCCACGACCTTTGGATATATTACCGGACATTTTGTAAGCCATCACCCACGCAAAAAATGGCTTCTTCGTTTGGCATACTTACCTTTTGTTTCTTCTCCCGTGATTTTGGCAACTTGCCTGCTGTTTCTTTTTATCAAAATCCATTTAGTGGGTACCATTTTAGGCGTTATTTTAGCACAATGGATGTTTGCTTTTTCATTTGCCATTGTATTTTTTGTCCCCTTTTGGTCACCACAAATGAAATCCATTGAAGAGTTGGTTTATACGCTGGGGGGTACCCCTTTTGAGGCCATCCGGCACGTTTTATGGCCCATGTCCATAGCTGCTCTTCGCATGTGTTTCTTTCAAACGTTTCTGATCTCTTGGGTACAATACGGCATCACCCTGATGGTGGGTGCTGGAGAAGTTCAGACCCTACCTGTTTTGGTCTACTTCTATGTCAATGAGGCCAATATCACCTTTGCCGCAATGGCTTCACTCGTATTAATGCTGCCAGCGTTTATTTTGATGCTGGTAAATCGCCGCGATGTTTGGAGAGGCCAATGAATCCATCTGTACTCCTCACCATTCAAAACTTCTCTAAACGATATGGCCCTGAAACGATCTTACAAGGCATCACTTTTTCCTTGTATCGGGGCGACCTACTCGCGATTTTAGGGCGCTCTGGTAGTGGTAAAACCACGTTGTTAAAATGCCTTGCCGGGTTAGAAACACCGGATTCGGGTCAACTAGTGATAGAGGGTCAAGACGCCCACCAGCTCAAGCCACAGGGAAGAGGCATGGTGTACCTGTACCAAGAACCGCTCCTTTTTCCACATCTTAACGTTTTTGAAAATGTGGCCTTTGGGTTGCGCCTAAAAAAAATAGCTAAAAAGGAAGTTAAAGCCCAAGTCAATGCGTTGCTCGAACAGTTAGGATTGGCAGATCAGGCCCAAAAAGCGCCCCACCAACTTTCTGGTGGGCAAAAACAACGGGCGTCTTTTGGTCGGGCGCTACTCGTTAAACCACGTTTGTTGTTATTGGATGAACCCTTTGCCAGTCTGGATGTCGAAATCCGGGCACAAATGCAAACCTTGTTTTTAAATCTGGCAAATACATACCATACCAGCACCATACTCGTGACGCATGACCTTAAAGAAGCATTGATCATGGGCAAACGGTTTGGATTAATGCAAAATGGCTCCTTAAAACTATATGAAACCGCCCAATCTTTTATACAGGACGAGCATACGGGGGTTCAGCGCGAAATGGCCTTTTGGCAAAGCCAAGGCTAGGTTTTACGCTATACTCTCATGAGGAATTCCGTTCATCCCATTTAAAAAAGTTGTTACGATTGTATAAATACATATCTTTGAATTAAAACCAATCAAACATATTCCAAAAATTGATTGTAATAAACATTTTTACAAAAAAACTACTATATTTTTAGACTGACTTAATTTTTCCCATCTTACAACATGTTTTTACTCTTTGAAATGTGCAAAAAATTACCTAAGCTCCTAAACAAAAATATGACCAGTCGGACGAATGAAAATCCGTAATTTCCTAGCTTACATCCTGATCTTGCTCGTCGAGGCATTACGAATTGCGGCTTTACAGGCACGCAATCCTACAATGCCATGGCAAATTCATGTAAAGTTGAGCATACTTCATTTTATTTGGTTTTTTTTATTATGGCATTTTTTTGTATGGCTGAGCAAACCCTTAGAAAAAAGATTAAGCCTCATAGAACGACCTGTTACACGTATTCTAATGCAAACAATCGTATTTTCGATTATCATGTTTGCCTCCAATCATTTCATCATTCTCCCTTTACAGGTGTACATTAGTGAGCCTCATCGGGTAATTTTTGCTGAGAATATTACCATTGGGCGAATGTTTTTTATTACCACATTTACTGCGTTATATTTTAGTACGTCTATTTGGGAATTGCTTCTTGGGATTCGAGTACGCTCCGAACGATTGCTCAAAGAAAAGGCAATTCGTGACAGAGGGCGCGCCTTGATGCGCTTTGCTGATTTAAAGAATAAATTAGACCCGCATTTCTTATTTAATTCTATTACGGTTGCCACCGAATTGGTGTACGAAAATCCCGAAAAAACCGAGCAATTTTTGTTGCAACTTTCCAAAGTCTATCGCTATGTGGTACAGCATTATGATCAAAACTTGGTTTCGCTAAAAATAGAACTCGAATTTATAGAAGATTATTTACAACTCTTACAAACGCGGTTTCAAGAAGGCTTTAGTTATGAATTGGATAAATCGCTTGAAGCATACGAAGAGATGTACGTCATTCCGCTAACCTTGCAAGTACTTTTGGAAAATGTCATCAAGCACAACGTAGTTTCAAAGCGTTATCCTGTAAAAGTACAAATTTGGGCAACCGAAACCGCTATTTGCATTAAAAACAACTTAAATCCAAAGAAAGACATAAGCTTATCAGACGGTGTAGGCTTGGATAATCTGAAGCACCAATATCTATACTATGCACCAATGCCTTTGAAAGTTATAGAAACAAAAACTTCTTTTTGTGTTAAAATTCCTTTGCTTGACCCCAATACTTTAGAGGCATAAATGAAGTCGCGGTATATTCTGTCATACATCATTATTATACTTTTTGCGTTGATGCGATTCACCAATATCGCACTACTGTCGCCTACGATCCCCTTAAAGTTACAATTTATTTTGGCAGGTTGGTATATTTCATGGTATGCTGTACAGAATCAAAGTATTTTTATCTTAGGTCATTTCCTCAATAAGTACTTACCCTTAGATAAAAAACCATTTATCAGAATGTTTGTACAGATATTCATTTCTACTATCGTGTTGTGGATCGTACAATTTACAGTGGTAACGCCTTTTTTAGAATACATTGCTCGTGGATACCGCATCAATGGTTCTATTTATACCATTATTATTGGCTGGATACTCTTGTTATTAATGTTGAATGTGGTTTATTTTGCTACTTATTTTTGGGAATACTGGACGCGCTTGGTACTCAATTCAGAGCGAATCGAAAAGGAAGAAGCCATTCAAGAACGCGATATTGCCGAAGTACAATTTACCCAGCTAAAAAACAAACTCAATCCACATTTTTTGTTCAATAGTTTGGCAGTCGCGACCGATTTGGTGTATCAAAGCCCCGAAGATACACAGAAATTTTTGGTACAAATGTCGAAGGCATATCGTTACATTGTGCAGAATTATGACGAGCCGATTGTGACACTCAATGTAGAAATCAAGTTTATTGAGGATTATTTGGAATTATTGCGCACTCGTTTTCAAAAAGGATTTTTCTCGGAAATTGAGCAACTTTCGTCCGTAGAAAATAAATGGATTGTGCCTTTAACCTTACAGATTCTGGTCGAAAATGCCATTAAACACAACACGGTTTCCGAGCGTTATCCGATGTACTTAAAAATCGTGATTGAGGAAAACTTTTTACGGGTAGAAAATACGTTAAAGAGAAAAAAGGCAGTATTTTCGACCAGCGTAGGATTAAGTAACTTGCAAATGCAGTTTGCCCACTACACCTCCGAAAAAATCAGCATAACTGAAACAGACAACAGATTTACCGTTCATGTTCCTTTGTTTAATCAATATCACAATACGCCAAATAGCGAAACTACAACCCTATAAACGACAAACCTTTTATGATTCGCGCCATTATTATTGAAGATGAACCTTTTGCAGCCAATGCCTTGAAACGTGCTTTCTTGCGCGATCATCCCGATATTCAGGTATTGACCGTCCTACCCAGCATCGAAGAAACACGCGAGTGGTTTGCGGAAAAAGATGCGGTATTACCCGATATTTTCTTTATGGATATCCAGCTTGCCGACGGATTAAGCTTTGAATTATTTGATGTAATCCCGAATCATATTCCCGTCATTTTTACAACGGCGTATGATGAATATGCCATACAAGCCTTCAAAGTCAATAGTTTAGATTATTTATTAAAACCCATTGACCCACAAGAACTGTCTGCTGCCATTCAAAAATTTCGGGATCGCCAGCCAACAGAAGTTCCTGATGTACAACAAACCATTCGGAATTTACTTCAAGATTGGCAAACGCAACGCATTCGCTACAAGGAGCGGTTTCTTGTACCTTATGCGCAAGGGCTTATCCCGCTTTCGGTGGATGAAATTGCGTATTTTGTAAAAGAAGAGGTAATTTATGTAGTTACACGCAAAAACAATCGTTATTTGATGGATTATAAAACAATGGATGAGGTGGAGCGCTTGCTCAATCCTGCCCAATTTTACCGCGCCAATCGGCAATATTTAGTGCATATCGAGGTCGTCGGAAAAATCAAATCAAATTACAAAGGCTTGCATGTTTCCTTGAAGCCGCCACTCCAGACAGAACTTCAGATCAGCCAAGAAAAAGCGACAGCTTTTAAGCACTGGATGATGGGGTAAGGCTTATACCTTTCGCAAGGCTTGGACTTCTTCAATCATCAAACCAACGCCTTGTGAAATCGTGAGATTGTCTAAACCCATCGAAATAAAATTTTTAGCAATCTCAACCTTTGCAGCTCGTTTGGCATACGCTTCATTCTTCATAAGGGTAATTCTTGCCGCTTCTTGGTTTTTCGCTTGTGTGCGTTCTTCGGGCGTTAGGTTGTCGAAACTGATCAGTTCTATCGCCTT